>JASLRF010000627.1 GCA_030744095.1 Pirellulaceae bacterium
CGAGGCGGTTGTTGACGAAAGACGTGTGGGCGTTGCGGTGCGAGTTGTGTCGGGTCGTCCGCCATCTGCAAGGTGTTGCCGTTGACCACCCACAGATCAGAATGGCCGTCATTGTCGAAGTCAGCGAAACCGGCGGCCCAGCCAACCATGTTTAGAGAGAGCTGCCCCAATCCCACGGAATCGGAGTTGTCTGCGAAGAACACGGGACGATCCTGCTCGTTGCCAGCCGACATCTCCGCAAGGTCGGAGAACATGTTTTCATAGAAGGCATTCTCCTGGGCGACCCAGTGGGTAACGAAGAGATCAAGGTCACCGTCGTTCTGGTAATCGCAGACGGCCAATCCCATCGCACCACGATAGTCCGCCGCCAGGGACTGGGCACCAACATCCTCAAACATCCCATTGCCTTTATTGCGATAGACGGCATTCGCGGAAACGTCGTTGGCAACGTACAGATCGATCCATTGGTCGTTGTCGAAGTCAAACCAAACGGCACCTAGTGACCGGCCCTTAGCATCCTCCACACCGACCTGCTCGGCGATATCGGTAAAAGTACCGTCGCCATTGTTGTGATAGAGAATGTTCGCATCGGCTGGATAAGATGAAGGATTGATCGTATACGGGTTGACCTCGTCTCGCACTTGTGCTGAACCGTTCCGATCTTCGTCGCGATACTCGAACCGGACGTATGTACACACGTAGAGGTCAATACGTCCATCGCGATCGTAGTCGCCCCAGGCACATCCGGCGCTGAACCGATCGTCGCCGACACCGGCGATATCGGTCACGTCTGTAAACGAGCCGTTGCCATCGTTGCGAAACAGCACGTTGGGCCCATAGGCGGTGATGTACAGATCCAGATCGTTGTCGTCATCGTAATCACCCCAAGCTGCCGCCATACCGAACAGAGCCCGATCGACACCGGCTTGTTTCGACACGTCAACAAAGCGGTCATCGCCATCGTTGCGGTAGAGGGCGCAACGTCCAGTTTCAGTTTCCGCGGAAATGGGATCACGAACCGTGCCGTGAAAATTGACCAGGTACAAGTCCGGGTCACCATCACCATCGTAGTCACCCCACGCGAGACCCGATCCCATATCCTCTGGCAAGAGCGACTGGCGGGTGGCGGGGAAATGCCTGAACCGAATGCCGGTCTCTTTCGTCACGTCGTCGAACGAAAAACGCACCATCTCGGGCGAGATATCACGATCGAGGACGCTTGTCAAACCACCGATCGTTCCGTCTGCATTCGGTGCCGAAGGGTCTTTTCGCATCGTGCCCAGGAAGGCAACGTAACTGAGAACTAGTGCTGCCAAGATGCACGGCACGCCCCATCGCAGCATTAACAGGTGACGCTTACTCAGCCGACGTCGTGCCATCACCATTAATCCTGATACGAGCGGTTGCACGCGTCATTTCACTGGCCGGCGACCGGACGCCCGCCGCTTCTCCGTAAACACGGTTGAGAAACTCAGGGTTAGCTTTGCGATACCAAAGTATCGCTTCGACCAACAACTCGGTGCTTGGCGCATCCGTCGGTGTGGGTACCACGAAACTCTGTGACCGATGTCCTGGCGATTGTTTTTCACCGTTGTCGACAACTCGACCTCGTGCCATGGACGGACATTGAAACTGTACCGCAACACTATCCGTAACGCCTGGATAAAGGGAGCGTTTGTAACTGGCGCCGACCAGATCCCATAGGTTATGGCGATCGATCAACTTACCCTGGCGATCAAAACCATCTGCCTTAAACCAGACCGGCGCATCTTGGATTCGATCGTCCTCGCCGACGGCACCTCTGTGGTAGATCTCGTTGCCCGCGTCGTCGGTCACTTTAAGCTCGATCCAGCTTTCTATCATATCGAGCGGGCCCGTTGGAAAGTCATGGCCCGTCTTGTTGTTCGTCAGGACGACTTGCACCGAGAGTTGTTCGCCGGACGAGACTTCCTCGGGGGCCATGACCTTCATGCGAACTACCGGGCCGCTGGTCCATTTATCGGCGATCTCGGGGATCTCGATCTCACCCCGCAACCACTTCTTCGTAAGGCGCACGTGTTTCTCGTGTCCCTTCAGTTTCTGAAGTTCTGGAATGTACTGATTGCTGGCCAGCGTGCGATGGCTACGGTGCAGGCGATCGTTCGGCAGACGGTTGTAGTCCGTGGCATCGCCACGAGCCGGATCATCGCTCTCAGACAACGGCATGTGGCACTCGCGACAGTTGATCGTCTTGGTTGGGTCACCCTCGTGATGCCATTTGCTGTTCTTCCAACTGTCGTATTGGTTCTGGCCCTGCACTTTGCCGATGTCCGTATTGACCTCCTTATCGAGGTACTGCTTGTGGCAGGCCGCGCAGAACTCAGCCGTCTTGTAAAGCGGTCGCGAGTAGGACGTGATGTGGTGTTGTGGATACGTGCGAATCAGGAAGTCGCTAACGAACTTCGCCAGCTTTCCTTCGTGCTGCTCGTACACATATCGCGAGGGCGGTTCAACGGTGTAGTTGCCGTTACCCTGCACGTCCGTCTGAGTAATGCTGTGGCACACCAGGCAGGAAATGCCTTCGTCCGCACCGGCGGCGCTCAACGTAATGTTGCCAGAGTTCTTCGCGCCGCTGAACAAAGAAATCGGATCATGGCAGCCGGCGCAATACCGCGTATGCTCCGGTGATGTTTCGCTGGACATCAGCGTCTGGACGCGTTGAAACATGTCGTCCATCGAAGAATAGCGGTGAGCGCTTGGCAACCATTCTTCGTAGATCTGAGTGTGGCATCCGCTCGTTCCGCAACTTGCGGATCCCGCCAAACTCTCTGCTTGGAGCGCCCCAGCCTGTTTCATGGTTGCCGCGGCGTCGGCGAAAACGCTCTTGAGCTTTTCGCGCTGCTCTTCGTCGAGATCGAGGTTGGCGGTACAATCACGCATCTGCTCAAAGAGACTTCCCTGTGCATTGGCATTGTCCTGAAGTGAAGTCAAGACAACCTCGTGATGTTCGTCGCCAACCGCTTCGACAACTTTCTGCCGAACGGAATCCGTCCATTGGGAATGATCGATCGTGGACAGGCTGGGAGCAAACGGTCGGTCTTCGCCGAATCGCCAGTTGTAGTCGTCCGGAAAACTGCGGTCCTGGCCAGGCTCGGTATAGACGGCCATCATCACTCCGCAAAGCGCCAACAAGCTCGCACATCCAACGAGACTTCGTACATAGAATGCACGCCGAGCAGTGAGAAGTTGCTGGCGGGCATCCGGGTTATTGACTTTACGAATGACAACCGTCACCACGTGGACGACAACAAAAACCGCCAAGCCAATTCCCGTCACCAGGTGTACGAGATCCCAGACATAGTCCATCCTCGGACCGACTACACCTTGCCAAGTTACGACCAGACCACTCACGATGCAAACAGCCACAAGCGCGGCCGCAATGTATCCCAGCAATTGGTAATGACTGAAGTTCCCCTTTCGTCGCACCCACCAATGCCGCGCCATATACCAGATCACCGGCAGCAAGAAAACGAAACCGATCACGGTATGGAGCAGCACCGAGAACTGGGCCAATTGACTGAACGGCAGCAACCAAATGGCCAATCCCGTCAGCGTCTCGAAAAGAAAATAACCTGCAGCGAGCGAAGTCAGCCAGGATCGCCATTCAGCAACAGCGTTTTTTTCTAGCGCCGACGGTTGCCCGTTCGTCCTGTCTCGCATCGCGCACGCCTCGCTCGTCACGATCGAGGGGGGGACTGGCCCATTCCACGATCGATCTTCGCTCAAAGAATATCGTAAAGTGAACTTCAATTATAGCGTATGTGAACGCAAGAAGAAGAGTAACGCCCAGAATTTGCCTGTGATCGAAGGGGTCGGGAGTCTCTTTCGGCCAAAGCTCGCCCAAAACTCGTACGCTGTCATCCGAAGAAGACTCCAGACGCCTTCCTGCAATCTCTTGGCCGAAAAAGACTCCCGACACCTTCCTGCAATCGGTTGGTTCAAACTGACCCACGACCCAGAATTCTCGTGGTGGGAGACTCGCTGCAACTACCTCAGTCGAGCGAGTCGTGGCGTCATGGTGGTCGAGACGCCAAGAAACGAACTCATGTCCTTACGAATAGCTCACGTTGGAACGGAAGTACGGCAATCATTGAATCGCTACTCGCAGCCGAAGCGGATCCAATTTCCACGCCGCGCGGCGACGAAACGCCACTGCTGGCAACGGTCGGCGTTGGTGTACTGGGCAACGGCGACGAAGCGGCCGGAACTGAAGACGAGACGATTGAGGCCGTCAAGCTACTGTTGAAACTTGGTGCCGATATCAACGCGATTGACGATCACGGCAAATGACTTGGCTTCCCTGTCTCCGGATTCTTCGATCCAATGTTCGAGATACCTCTGATGCTCGATCAACATGTTTTCGTATTCGGGTTTCGAGGCCAGATTCTTCATTTCACCAGGATCGTTCTTCATGTCCACCAGGGATTCACGGACTTCTCCGTCGTTGTATACGCAGTACTTAAAGCGTTTGCTGCGGATCATGCGCCCCGTGTGATTCTCGGTAGCCACGTACGGACGCCAGGCGTCAACCCGTTTACCTTCGGCGATTGACCGCAAACTCCTGCCTAATAACGTTTCTGGCACGGCAACTCCGGCGTAGTCGCACAACGTCGGGAGGATATCGAGACCGCTGGAGATCAGGTGTTTGTCATCCACTTTGCCTGGGACGATGGTACCTGTGTATTTCATCAGCAACGGAACACGAACTGACTGTTCGTAAAAGCGGCCTTTTGATGCCAACCGGTGGCAGGCGTCCATGTCGCCGTGATCGCTGGTGAAAATGATCAGTGTCTCTTCCTCCATTCCATTTCGCTTCAGGGCATCGAGGATCTGTCCTATATGCCTGTCAACTTGTTCGGTCAGACGGCAGTAGATCCAGCGATAGATTCGCCATTCCCGTTCGTCGTAATCTTTGCGCATCGTCATGGCGGGCGTTACCGCATTAGGCCTGGAATAGATTGTGATGGCATCGGCCTCGGGCGACGGAATCCTGAAGTTATCGGGCAGTGGCGGCAGCTTGTCCAACGACATCGCCGATGCCTGCCGATAGAGATGCTCAACGCTCGAACTATTATTGGGCGAATTACCTTTGTAGGCGCGATATGCAAAACATATGTCGTGAGGATTAATAAATGACGCCACGGCAAAGAACGGCCTATCTCGCTCTCTCTCGATAAACGCGATGCAGGCCCTCGGCAACGCGTCGCGCTGATCTCGGAAGTACTCGTCGTAGCCAGCGTCAGACGGGTTCAATTCGGGACACATGTGGACCTTCCCGCCGTAGAAGGTGTCGTTGCCCGCGCTCTTGATCAGCTTGCCTAGCGAGTTGGCATCTACGTCGCGTGGGACGTTTGCCTTCATTCCGTTGTTGAACACACCCAACCTTCCCGCCATCACGCCGGTGGCCATGCTGATCCGGCTGGGCACACAGACAGGGTTCGTTACATAGGTATTCGCGAAGCGGACGCCGGCTCGGGCCAAGCTGTCCATCGCCGGAGTCTTCAGGTACGGATTGTCCGTGCAACTCATCATGTCGGCATGTTGCTGATCCGTCATAATGAACAAGATGTTGGGCGGCCTGTTCGCGGTGGGCGCGTTAAAACTGGATTCTTGGGCCGATTGGGCAAGCGTCTCCGCCTGCGGTGCCACGCTCGAAACAGCTGAACATATCAGGCTTACGACGCAAGCAGCCCATGAGGACCGACAACAAGGAAACGACACGAACTGCTCCTAATGTCAAAATGGTTGAAGAAATGCCAATACCATCTTATTCAACTTCTCCACCGGAAACTCCCCCCCATTGGCCGCTGTCACGGCACACTCTCGGCGACTGGTCAGGTACGGAGATCGCCAGACGAGCGGGCACCTCAGTTTGACGATTATCCGGGTTGTCGCGATTTTGATGACCGGCACGGGCCATAATCGTCACACTTGATCAGTTCTTAATAATCCCGTTTTCCGTCACATCCGATTCAATCAATAAGACCGCAAGAATTGAATTGGCGGTGTCTCATTCTACGACTCTGCAAGGGCTCACGGTATGTCTCTACGCGTCGCGTTGCCTTCGTCAGCCATGCTGCTTGTTTGGGCGCTCTCCACGCTAGCATGCATAACGGCTACGCACGCACAGAGCTTCTCATCAGCTCCCTACGAGCCGCATCTCTTTGAACGTCTGGAAGCAGCTGAACGCCGCATTCAGCAATTGGAAGCGGCACCTCAGGCACGCATGTTCCCGGCGCACGCTCGGGAAAGCACATTGGATTCGTTTCACCACCGTCTGTCCGAGTTGGAGCGCGTGTGGGAGCAAGACGCACAAGCGGAGGCCAAGAAACAGGTCGGCTCGGCCGGTAAGCCTTCGCTGAAGATCAACGGACGTATTCATCTTGACTACTGGAACTTCACCAACGATAGCCCCGGTATTGGATTCTTTGAACACCCCGATGCCGGGGACAACTTTGGGACCGACCCGGAAGACCGCATCTTCTTTCGCCGTGTTCGGCTCAAGTTTGAAGGCGATCTGTTCGAGACGATGCTGTACCGCATGCAGTTCGACTTGAACACGACGGACAGCGGCGAAATGAAGGACATGTACATTGGTTTCAAGGAGTTGCCGATCCTGGGCACCTTGCTGATTGGAAACCAGAAGCGTCCTATCGGATTGGACCACCTCAATAGCAGCCGGTTCAACGTCTTTATTGAACGCCCACTGGTCGTCGAAGCCTTCAACGAAGACGCCCGTCGGCTGGGCATCGCTGCGTATAATAACACAGAAGACCTGCTGTATAACTGGCGTTACGGTCTGTATGCACTCGAAAACCTGGCGCGCGATGGCAAGGTGATCGGTGACTCGATGCAATTGAGCGGCAACGCACGCCTGGCCAGCAGCCCATGGTACGACGAGTCATCTGGCGGACGGGGTTACTTTCACTGGGCGATCTCCGGCATGGTAGCAAAACCAGACGGTGACGTTAGTCCCGCCGACACCAACGCCAACCAAGGTCGCTTCCGGACTCGGGCCGAATTGCGTAGCGACAGGCGCTGGCTGGACACCGGGGCCATTGCCGGAGCCGATTGGTACGAAATCCTGGGGCTCGAGGCGGCTCTCAACATCGGCCCATTTCACGTCGTTGGCGAGTATCAGTCCAATTGGATGCAGCGGGACAGTGACACCGCGGGAACTGGACCCGATCTAAATTTCCACGGTGGATATGTGCACATCGCCTACATGCTGACGGGAGAACATGTGCCGCTCAAGCGAAATTCCGGAACAATCGACCGTATCCGACCCTTCGAGAATTTCTTTGTCGTCAACACTTGTAACAACGGCGTCGGACGAGGTAGGGGCGCGTGGCAGGTGGCGCTGAGATATTCGTATCTGGATCTTAGCGATCGTGACATCCGAGGCGGTGTCGAAAACAACATGACCCTCGGCTTGGTGTGGTATTTCAACGCTTACTCGTCGCTGCAATTCAATGCGATTTACGGCGATATCGAAGACCGTGCGCCAGTCGGTGGATATTCCGACGGGCATTTCACTGCGCTGGGAACACGGCTGAGAGTCGATTTCTGATCGGCAGTTGTTTGGCGTGCAAGCTGGAGAACAACAGTGAATACTTGCTCCCTTAGACTGCCGTTGCCGGTTGAATTGGCGCCCGCTTAATAATCGTGTAGACGCAAGGCACGAGGAAAAGTGTGAGGACGGTCGACACCACCATCCCGCCAATCATGGCACGTGCAAGCGGGATCATGGCTTCGCCGCCGGGTGCCAAGTGGATCGAGAGCGGTGCCATGGAAGCGACGAGTGTCAGTGACGTCATTAAGATTGGACGCAGGCGGACGCTCGCCGCAGTCAACGCCGCTGAGCGAGTGTCGTAGCCGCGCTGGCGCAGCTGATTGGCGAATTCGACCAAGAGAATGCTGTTGTTGACGACGACTCCGATCATCATCAACGTTCCCATCAGCGACTGGATATTGAGCGTCGTGTTGGTCAGGTAGAGGACTACTAACACTCCGGATAGACCGAGTGGAACCGCTAGCATGATGATCAACGGGTCGACAAATGATTTGAATTGAGCAAGCATGACCAGATAAACGAGAACGATCGCAATCAGAATGCCCATTCCAAGCGACTTGGCACCGCTCTTCATTGTCTCGACGGGACCACGCAGTGTAGCTGCCACGCCGGACTCGAAGTTCTTCTCGAGCTTGTCAACCGCTCGCTGGACATCGGCGGCGACTGAACCAACGTCGCGACCATCGACATTCACGTAGACATCGTTGACACGCGAGATGTTGT
>JASLRF010000628.1 GCA_030744095.1 Pirellulaceae bacterium
GACCCCGCCACGATTACCAACGTATTGAAAAGTGAACTTGAAATCGACGCCCGCGCCGCACAGCGGCTTACTTCCAGGTTGCAACTGAACACCAGTCGATCTGCAGGACTTGTTCTGCACGCCAGCGACCTCTATCTCGTGACGTTGCAAGACGGATCGGTACAACGGCTGACCACAACGCCCGAGTCGGAAGAGCTGGCGAGTTTTAGTCCCGATGGTCAGCAAGTTGCCTTCATTCGCGGCGACGATCTCTTTGTCGTCAATCTCGAAACAAAGATCCAGCTGCGGCTGACCAGCGACGCCGGGCCCACACTTCGCAATGGAAAGGCCGATTGGGTCTATTTCGAAGAGATCTATGGTCGCAATTGGCAGGCCTACAAATGGAGCCCGGATTCGAAGCGACTGGCGTTTCAACAATTCGAAGATGCTGGCGTGGATCAATTCGAAATCGCCAATGATCTACCCAAACAGCAGCAGGTGGAATCAACACGTTATCCGCAGCCCGGGCGTCCCAATCCACGCGTGCGATTGGCCGTCGTCGCAGCCTCAGGCGGGCCGATATCCTGGATCGACGTGGATGACTATTCGCCCGACAATTTGCTCATTTCGCACTTCGGCTGGACACCGAATTCCCAGGCGGTGTTCTACTACGTCCAGGATCGTGCCCAACGCTGGCTGGACTTCAATCAGGTCGAACTGGCAAGCGGCACGCAGCGGACCTTGTTCCGAGACACGACCGAAGCCTGGGTCTCCAGCCCAGGCGATCCGCATTTCCTAAACGACGGATCGTTCCTGATCACCAGCGAACGGGATGGTTGGCAACATCTGTATCATTTTTCCGATGGAAAGCTACGCCAGGTGACTCAGGGCCAGTGGGAGATGCGCAGCCTGCATGTTGTCGATGAAGAGAGCCAGTCGATCTACTTCTCAGCGACGGCCGATTCACATCTCGCTTCGAATCTGTATCGGATCAAAATGGACGGCAGCCAGCTGACACGGTTGACCATGGCTGCAGGCGACCATCGTGTCTCCGTCAGCCCCAACGGAAAACAGTTTGTTGATTCGTGCAGCAGTCATCGCCATCCGACCAAGGTGACACTGTTTTCCAGTGAAGCAATGCGACTCCGGACGATCGACACGAACCCTGTGCCGGCGATTGACGACTTCGATTTCGCGCCGCTGGAGATGATCCAGATCAAGACACGCGACGGGTTCTTGCTCGAAGGGAGTTTGATCAAGCCCAAAGACTTCGACGAGAGCAAGAAATATCCTGTCTGGTTGATGACCTATGGCGGTCCGCACGCCCCGACGATCTCGGATTCCTGGCGCGGCGGTCGCACGTACGAACAGATGCTGGCACAGATGGGTGTCATCGCTTTTCGCGTTGATCCGCGCAGTGCCAGTGGTAAAGGAGCCTGTTCGACGTGGACGGCGTATCGTCAACTGGGCGTGCCTGAACTCAAGGATCTAGAAGATGCCGTCCAGTGGTTGTGCCAAAAACCGTATGTCGATTCCAGTCGGGTTGGAATGGCGGGCCACAGCTACGGGGGCTTCCTGACGGCGTACGCGCTAACACACAGCAAACACTTCGCGGCTGGAATCGCCGGCGCGCCCGTGACGGACTGGCGTAGCTACGACACCATTTACACCGAACGTTATATGGACTGCACTTTCTGAGAACAGGTTAGGCTATGCGGCCATGTTGATCAGGGTTTCCGCGAGTTGGGTTATTTTTGGTGGGAGCGGCCAGAGGTCGGTGAGCATCGATAATTCATTTTGGAATACGTGCTTGCGCAAAGCTTGG
>JASLRF010000629.1 GCA_030744095.1 Pirellulaceae bacterium
CGCGCCGTGACGGGTGTTTGATCATCAGGGCCGAGATTGACTGAAAGGTAGTTGCCGTGATAGCCGCCTGGGACGTGTCTGTGTTCGGTGGTCGAGGGTGTGAGATTTGGGTCGGCTCGGTCTTTCTGCATGTCAGCCTCCTGCATCGGCCGACAGAATCAACAGACAACTTCCGTCCACCAGAGGCGTCGATGCGTCGGAAACGAATCGTTCGCCGTTCACGTTGGCGGCAAAGCCGTCACGCAGACCATCTTGGTCGAAGCAGTCGCGGGCCAAGTTGGGAAACCGGTCGCTCAATCGCCGAACCACGTCGATTAACAGTGCCGTTGTCCCAGCAATTTCGACGGTCGTTGTGGCGACACCGGTACGATGACGGGGAATACCATAAAACTCGACTCGAATGCTCATCAGTCGTTTGGTACCACCCAGATGTTCCGATAGACGACCGGGTTGCCGTGGTTTTGCAGGTAGATCGGGCCTGGCGCGTTGCCTGGCTTGGACGGGGCTGCAGTCGTGTTTCGCTCGCCCGGCAATTCAACGTCCTTGTGAATGACCACGCCGTTGTGACGCACGGTGACACGTGGGTTGGTCACGACTTTACCGACGTCGTCATATTTGCCGGCCGTGTAGTCGACATCGTAGGTCTGCCAGGTCAACGGAGAGAAGCACATGTTGACGTCGGGGGCTTTTACCGAGTAAAGGCCGCCACACTCGTTTTGCTTGCCATCCAGACCGAACGAGTCGAGCATCTGGCATTCGTAGCGACCCTGCAAGTAAATACCACTGTTGCCGCGTCCTTGGCCGCGGTCTTGCGGTTGGTACGGCAAACGAAATTCGATATGCAATTGGTGACTGCCAAACTTCTGCTTGCTGGTACAACCTGCCTGCAACAGACCGTCCGTGACTTTGCCGCCAGAGAAATTCTCAGCACTCGTGCCGGCAAACAAGACTGTTGCGCCGGCAGGCGCCTGGGCACCCATTGTCGGACTCTCTCGTGTGATTTTCTCCAAGGTGCCCGTCGCATTGGCTTCCTTCGCGTTGATGTGCAGTTTTCCGCCTTTGATCTCGCCCTGGGCGCGATCGTCCGCAAAGACCACCACACCATCTTTCAATTCGCCTGGCACGGATCGTTTCTCTCCGCCATCCCAACCGTCTCCCGGCAGGCCACCTATGTAGGAAACCGAACGAAATTTTCCATCACCCAGCGCGATCACCTGCACGCCAAGCTTGAGTTTGTTACCGTCGACGACGATTTCCCCGCTGTATTCGCCCTGGTAGGCAAAGTCGGCATCGGTCTTGGCCGGATCGGTGTAAGTCGGCCCCTTGGCCTGGACGGTCGAGGCGAACAACCCAACGCAGCAAGCCAGAACAGCCGACATTTTCGAATGGCACAACATGGTGTTTCTCCCAAAAAATACGAATAAATCAACACAACGGCAGTCGACCGACGGCGTGTATTCTGAATCACGTTACCGAGACTTGCAAGCAACCAAGATGCGATTCCGTGCCGTCAAGCCGGGCGATTGTCGAGACGATCGGAAACGGACACGTTAGAATAGAAGACGCAGCCCTCATCTGGGCGGGATCCAAGGGAGAGTTCTAACCGTGAATCCACGTTTGACCTCATTTCGAAACAGCACGAACGAGTATGGCAGGATCATGACGAAAATGGAGAAAATGAACTCATCGCGAAACCTGATGGTCAAGTCGCTGGCCGTTTATTGTTTCTGCCTGCTTCTTCTGACGGGTTGCGATCAAGTTAAATTCAAACCCGTCCACGGCCATCCGCCACCCCCCGCTAAGGCACAACCCCGCGTTGCCGTGGTGAACACGCCTCAAGCAAATTCGACTGCCGACCAAGCGAAGAAACAGCGTACGTCACAACCTCGACCAGGCAATCAAAAAGACGAATCCGATCAGGACGAGAATCCCAAGTTTGACACAACGTCGGAATTCTCGTTCGATGTCACCAGTTTTGGAGCATCGACATTTTCCAGGAGCGGTTCGGGCAAGCACACGTCGAAACACCCAGTCCTTGCCAAAGAAGAAGCGATCAAGCTGGTGGTAAAACTGATCGGCGACTCGGTGGACTATGGACCGACGCTAGTCGTATGGTTGCTCGATCAGTCCGACAGCGGACGCGGCAACATCATGGATCTTGGTCAGCAGCTAAGTGCGCCTTATGCCGAATTGACAAAGGGACAACCCGAGAACTCTGTCAGGTTGCTGACTGCCGTGGTTTCATTTGGCGAAAAAGTTGAATTCACCATTGATCCCCCAACGGTAGATGCGAGTCGAGTGATCGAGGCGATATCGACCTTGAAGGAAGACAAGTCGGGCAAGGAGATGACCTTTTCCGCGGTCGGGGCGGCGCTGGAAAAGTATCTTCCGTTTCGCACCAAGCAACGACGAGAAGTGATCTTCATCGTCGTTACAGATGAAGCTGGCGACGATGGAGAAATGGTTGATTCGGTGGTTGTCGATCCTCGCCGTTACGGGATACCGATTTATGTGCTCGGCGTGCCGGCACCGTTTGGCCGTTCCGCGGGGATGGCGCAGACCGCCGAGGCACCGATCGATTATCGGCCGTCAGGCGCCTGGCAGCCAATTCGGCAGGGCCCGGAATCTCGGCTGGCGGAACGAATCCAATTGGGATTCTGGGGCGGGTCTACCGATATGGACTTACTTGAATCTGGCTTTGGTCCGTTCGCCTTGGAACGGCTGGCTGCAACATCAGGCGGTCGCTTCCTGGCGCTGCGGCCCAGCGGCGGGTACGGATCGCAGTGGCCATCGCCCGGCGTCCCGCGCTTTGATCCCAAGAAGATGCGCCGTTATGCGCCGGACAACACGACGGACGAGGAATACCAGAAAAAACTCGACGGAAACGCGGCCTGCCGTTCACTGACCGAAGCAGCGCGACTGTCCGACCTGGAACTGATGGCGTTCCCCGACCAGGAATTCGTCAAGCAAAGTGAGGCACAACTAACGACGCTCCTGGCGAAAGCGCAACAGGTTGCTGCCAAGCTGGAGCCAGCAATCATCAAGTTGCACGAGACGTTGAAGAAAGGTGCAAAGGATCGCGAGAAGCTTACCTCGCCACGCTGGCAAGCCGGCTACGATTTGGCGATGGGTCGCGCCACCGCCGCACGAGCCCGGATCGAGGGCTACAACGCGATGTTAGCCGCCATCAAACGCGGCAAGAAGTTTGAAGACGAGTCCAGCAACACATGGGTCCTGGAATCGGCTGACACGATTGAAGCATCCAGCGCGCTAGAACGGCTGGTGGACGATGCGAAGGAGCATCTGCAACGCGTTGTCGATGAACACCCGGGGACGCCCTGGGCATTGATTGCCGAACGCGAATTGGCGATGCCAATCGGCTGGAAATGGACGGAACGGTAACAGTGGGCCGGTCAGGAGACCAGCCCACAACGTGTGGATTCATGCAAATGCCAGCTGTTGTGGCACGGTCTCCTCCACCGCTGTTGTGGCACGGTCTCCCGACTGTGACACGGTGGCTAGTTGGACAGCGCCAGTTTACCGTCCTGGCCCTTGAAATCATGTAGTTTTTGACATTGGGATCAAGGGATGCAGGATTTGATCTTGTCGACGTCGATCCCGAGTTTGAGATAGAGGGCGATCCGCGTTTTGGTGTGCGA
>JASLRF010000630.1 GCA_030744095.1 Pirellulaceae bacterium
GAAAGGCGCCGCTGACTTCGACTTCTAAGCCAGTCTCTTCCAGGCACTCGCGGACGGCAGCTTGCGCGGGTACCTCGTTCGGTTCGACCTTTCCGCCCGGGAATTCGCTGAAGCCAGCTAGTACGGTCTCAACTGGCCGCATTCCGACGAGGAACCGTCCGTTGTGTTCGACGACAGCGATCGCAATCAACGTGGGTTCGTCACACATCAGCCCGAAGCTTTTCCAGCAGACGTCCAGCCGAGCCCATGGCGTTGTAGCCCGCATCGACGTGGATGATCTCTGCGGTGATGCCGCTGGACATGGCGGAGAGCAGAAAGGCACCCGTTCGACCGACCTCTTCGACCGTGATATTCCGATTCAGCGGAGATATCGCCTCGTAGAGCATTTCCATGTCTTTTGCACCACCCACGGCGCTGGCCGCGAGTGTCTTCACGGGACCGGCACTCAGCGCATTGACTTTGATATTGCGCGGTCCGAGATCGAACGCCAGATAACGCATTGTGGCGTCGAGCGCCGCCTTGCAGATGCCCATTACGTTGTAACCAGTAACGATTTTCTCGCCACCAAAGTACGTCAACGTCAGGATTGACGCACCGTCATTGAACAGCTCTTTGGCTGCATTGGCTGTCGCCAAAAGGCTGAAGACGCTGACTTCCATGGCCAAATTGAAGCCATCGCGGCTGGTCTCGATGGTGTCATTCCGCAAGTCGTCCACCGAGGCGAAGGCGATCGAATGCAACATAAAGTCGATCTTGCCAAACGTCTCCGCCGTCGTTTTCATCACGGCGGCGATATCGTCGTCGTCCTGGACATTCATGGGAACCAGGAACTTAGCAAGATCGTAATCGTCTGTGCATTTGGCAACCCGGCGTCGATTCTTTTTTCGATGGTCATCCGGTTTGTCGGGAAGATGGGTGAATCCGCATTCACCGCCTTCATCCATGATCTGTTTGGCGATCGCCCAGGCAATTGAACGATCGTTGGCCACTCCAAAGATCAACCCTTTCTTCCCGTCAAACAGACCCATCCGTCTCTCCTCAAGTTCCACACTGTAATCAAATTGGTCGCAGACCTGCCACCAGGGTATCGCCCTGGAAATCCAATGGGATAGCTAACAGAATAGCCATTTTGAGACATTTACACTATGTGTCCTGGCAGGTAAACCGGGCAACCCGTCGCGTCTTGCCGAACAGTTGCCAAATTGAGTACATGTGCATAGGATTGTGTATCGCAATGATGACATCACGCTACAATCGTGTGCGTTTCTGATTTTGGAGCACGCATCATTCATGCTATCACGACTAGAGATAGACTCGCAGCTGGCGGGACTCCTGGACGTCGCTTTTGAATCGCCGTCATCCGGCGATTTTCTGAAATCGGTCGTCATGGAGTTGGCCGGCGGTTGGAACTGCAGTTTTCTGGCTATTGTGCGGGCAGAACCCGCGGGCTGGCAGTTCATGGCGACAACTTCGCTCGGACACTCAATCCCGACGGAAGTTTGCACTGAAGCGTTGGACGGCGAGTCAGTGATCATTCAAGGCGACTTGTTTGCCGCGCCGCTTGCCCTGGACAATCTGGTGCTGTTAGGGCGGTCTGGAAGCACTGCCAAACAAGAAGTCTCCGTCGTGGCATCGGCACTCGGCGCGGCACTTGGTTTGGTACGCCGTCGAGAGAACGAAGCACGCCATGTCCAGCGATTGCAGGCTATCCTGGCCATTGCGGCACAGTGGAATCAAACACTGGAGATGGATGCTTTGCTTGAACAGATGGCCGAAGCGTCCACGAGGCTGTTGAGTGCCGAGCGTGCCAGCATATTCATTTGGGATCGCGCGAACAAATCGCTCGTCGGAAGGCCGGCGTTGGGTGTCGAGGAAGGTGAATTGCGGATTGCCGACAATGTCGGTGTCGTGGGAAGCGTGGTTCAATCAGGCGAGTCACGACGCGTTGATGCGAAATCCGGTGAGCAGGAAATTGATCGCGACGTCGACAAACAACTGAGTTTTCACACGCGGAATCTGCTCTGCGTTCCGTTGCGGGGCAAGCGGCGAGAGCTGTTTGGGGCTTTCGAGCTGATTAACAAGATCGACGGCGACTTTACTGCTGAAGACGAAACTGCTTTGACTGAATTGGCGGCACATGCGGCGGTGGCGATCGAAAACACTCAGTCGCGCGAACAGCTAATCAAGGTCCGTGACCAATTCGCCGACGAAGCGATGCAGGGCGCCCAGTTGATTGGAGAGTCTCCAGCGATCGATGCGTTGCGATCCACTATTGGCCGAGTTGCCGATACGGACTTGTCGGTGTTGGTGCTCGGCGAGAACGGCACCGGCAAGGAAGTGATCGCCAAACGAGTGCACTATCAAAGCAGTCGTCGCAACGAACCGTTTGTTGCCGTAAACTGCGCGGCACTCACAGAGACGCTGTTGGAGAGCGAGTTATTTGGACACGAGAAAGGTGCTTTCACCGACGCTCATCAGACGCGCATTGGCAAGTTTGAACTGGCTTCCGGCGGTACGCTGTTCTTAGACGAGATAGGCGACATGAGCCTCGGTGGCCAGGCAAAACTCTTGCGAGTGCTGGAAGATAAGACGATTGTGCGCGTCGGCGGGTCGTTGCCGATTCACACCGATGCGCGCGTGATCGCGGCCACCAACCGGAAGCTGGTTGAATTAGTACGGGAGAAGAAGTTTCGCGAAGATCTGTTCTTTCGTCTCAACGTTGTCACGGTCGAGCTTCCGCCATTGCGTGAACGAGGCGATGACATCTTGATGCTGGCCGATCATTTCTTTCGATCGTTCTGCGCCAAAGCAGGGCGGCCGCTGCCCCAATTCACCGCGGCGGGGCGCAAACGTCTGATCGGGCACGCCTGGCCAGGCAATGTTCGCGAGTTGCGAAATCTCACTGAACGTCTCGCCTACTTGTCGCAAAGTGACGAAATCGATGCTGATGAGCTGGCGTCCATTCTCACTCCCGACGACCAAGAATCACCGTTGATGTCATTGGAACTGCCGCTCGTCGAGGCGACTCGCCATTTTCAGGTCGAGTACATCAAGAAGCAGGTTGAGCGATCTCGCGGGAATATGACAGATGTGGCCCAACGACTCGGACTGCATCGATCCAATCTGTATCGCAAAATGCGGCAGTTGGAGATGGACGGGTGTGACGCGGAGACGGAGACTTAGGTCTCGCACGCGGTTACCCGCATCAAATGAAGCGTTGCTAGCGTCGCGCCGTCGCCAACGGGCAGGTCCGATTAAGGCGATTTCAGTCGAATCTCGCCACCCACGCACGCGGTTTACTGAATTCCATCAAGCTGCCTTGGAAGCTCTGTCGATAGGACCAATAGCGTGGATTTTGCGCTTTGCGTCGACCGATCGGCTTCCGCGTAACTAGCGCGGGTGTACCTCGGACCGATGCGAGCTATCGCTCGATTGCATCGACCCGCTCCCCGGCCAACCTGCGGTCGGTGCCCGTCGCTGAAGACATGACTCATTTGTAAAGAAAAACCTGATACAAGCTTTCTAGCACGATGTCATTGCTGTTCAACGTCCTGTTCACGAACGAATGCACTAGTACGCACCACAAGCTGGCGCTTGACGCGTTGCGTCATCTGGAAGACGAGGACGCGGCGTTATGGCGCAACCTGTTCTTGTACTACTTCGATGCGTACTTGGACGGCTCGAAAGCGCCGGACAAGAAATTCAAGGATTTTCGCAATCATGTGTTGCACGTGCAAGACAACTACTGGGGCGGGGCCTGCGATAAGGCCAACGAGTGGTACGTGCAGACCGTACGTCACCTCAAGCAGGGGGCGTGGAGCAAAGCGACCTATTCGGCAGGTGTCTTAAGCCACTACTTTACTGACCCGTTCATGCCGTTTCATAGTGGTCAGTCCGAAGAAGAGACACAGATCCATCGTGCGGTGGAGTGGAGTATTGCGAGGGCTTATGACGAGATTCAGAACATCTTGGAAGAGCAGGGCGGCTACCCCGACCTTGGTGCGGTCGAAGGCGACGACTGGTTGGCAGAGATGATCCGAGGAGGTGCGGAACTCGGTAACGCCCACTACGAAATGATCATTGATCACTACGATCTGAAAGCAGGTGTCAAGGATCCACCGGCTGGTCTGGACCAGGAGATCAAGGACGCCATCGCCGAACAGTTGGGGCTGGCTACGGTGGGTTTTGCCCGCGTACTCGAAAACGCGTTCGATGACGCAGATGTCGAACCACCCAAGGTTTCAGACAAGCTGGCCGGATATTTGGCCACACTGACGATCCCGATTGCTTGGGTCACACGGAAATTGTCTGACGCGCGCCAGCGAAAAGAGGTGCAGGCAATGTACGACGAGTTGCGAAAATACGGCCGCGTCGACCGGACGATGCCTGCCGATGACCGCGAAGT
>JASLRF010000631.1 GCA_030744095.1 Pirellulaceae bacterium
GATGAACATAATACGCCATCGCGACCAGATTGGTTGCCTCAAGCTGGTCAAACCGACTCAAAATCCCCCCGTCCGAGCCCCCATCCAACGTTGGCTGTCAAGAGAGAGACCATGCTTTGGAATTGTCCGAACCGCCGCTTGTTTGGGCTCGCATTGACCGCCTGCGTGCTCCAATGGGGATGCGGCGGCCATGATTCTGTAACATCTCTGCCGCCTCCAGAAGAAACACCCACTGCAAGCGAAACAGACTCGGAATCACCCGAGAAGGACGCATCGGCAAGCGAAACCGCCGCCACCGAGTCACGTCAAGAATCCATCCAAATCCCAGCCGCCGAATCAGACGAAAGTCAGCCTGCCATGAGAATCGAAGCCTCCTCTTTCGGAACGACGCCTAACGGCGAAGAGATTACTTTGTACTCGTGCACCAACGTCAACGGCCTGTTGGTATCGCTGATCAATTATGGTGCGATCGTGGTCAGGGTCGAGACGCCCGACCGAGACGGCACGTTGGCCAATATCAATCTTGGCTTTCCCACGCTGGAAGGTTACCTGGGATCTCACCCGCATTTCGGCTCGACGATCGGTCGTTTTTGCAACAGAATCGCCAAGGGTAAATTCACGCTCGATGGCCAAGAATACACGTTGGCAACCAACAATGGGGAGAATCACCTGCATGGTGGTGACATCGGTTTCAACAAACACATCTGGAAAGCCGAAGAAATCAAAACGGACAGCGAGGTCGGCATCAAATTCACACGCCGCAGCATCGCGGACGAAGAAGGCTATCCCGGCAACTTGGACGTGGCGGTGGCGTACACGCTGACCAACGATGACGCATTGCGAATCGAATTCACAGCCACGTCGGACAAAGCGACACCTGTAAATCTGACCAATCACAATTATTGGAATCTAGCTGGTGTCGGTGCCGGAAAAGTCCTTGATCACGAAGTGACGATTGCCTCCGATCATTATCTGGCCGTCGACGAGGGTCTGATTCCTACGGGCGAATTATCGCCCGTTGCCGGCACACCGCTCGATTTCATCACGGCCCACAAACTAGGCGAGCGAATCAAGGAGATCAACGCGAATCCCCAGGGCTACGATCACTGCTACGCACTGCGGGGCCAAGACGGAAGACTCGCACTCGCGGCGCGCGTGAAAGACCCGGCCTCCGGGCGCGTGATGGAGGTCCACACGACGCAACCGGGTATCCAGCTTTACACGGGCAACTTTCTGGATGGTTCCCCGAGCGGCGGCGGCTTCAACCAACACGAAGCATTTTGCCTCGAGACGCAACACTATCCAGATTCGCCGAACCAGCCGGAATTTCCCAGTTCGATTCTGAAGCCGGGTGAAACGTTTCACCAAGAGACCGTTCACAGATTCTCAGCAGAATAGCAAGGCGGGATTTGCCAGAATCCCATGTCAGCGTCGAGAATTGTCCGGCTGTCGTGGGCGATTGAGAGAACGAAACTAGGTTTACGAGCCAGGCAGCGCCCAGAGTAACGAAGAACTGTGCGTTTACGCAGTTGGTCGAACGGAGACGGCGAAGATGAGAACCAGAACGCTCGGCAATACCGGCATGGAGCTGACGACGTTGTCGTTTGGGGCCTCGTCGCTGGGTGCGGAGTTTCGCAATATCGATCTTGATGAAGCGTTTCGCAGCGTGCGTGTTGCCGTCGATTTAGGGTTGAACTTCATTGATACGTCGCCGTTTTACGGTCGTGGAATGAGCGAAATGTTGCTTGGCCGTGTCCTCCCGGAGATGGCCCGCGACAGCTTCTACCTGGGTACGAAATTGGGTCGCTATGCGGGTGCGCACTTCGATTTCAGTGCGCGGCGCGTCGAAGAGAGCATCGACATTTCCTTGGAGCGGATGAAGGTCGACTACCTGGACATCGTACTCTGCCACGATCTCGAATTTGTCGAGATGTCCCAAATCGTCGAAGAGACGCTGCCCGCGCTCCGCCGGCAAGTTGAAAAAGGCAAAGTGCGTTTCGTCGGTGTCAGCGGCTACCCGATGAAGATGTTCAAGTACGTGTTAGAGCGAGCTGAAATCGACGTCCTGCTGACGTACAACCACTACACCCTGCAAAACGACATGGCGCTCGACCTGGTCCCAATTTGCAAGGAAAAAGGCGTTGGCTTGATGAACGCCGCACCGTTCTCGGCCCGTTTGCTTACCGCCGCGCCGCTGCCTGCCTGGCATAAAGCGACGCCAAAAGTACGCGAAGTCGCCAGGCGGGCCGCCGATCACTGCACAAACAACGGTGTCGATATCGCGCAACTGGCCTTGCAGTTTTCGATCGCGAATCCGGACATGACAACCTGCGTGACCGGGTCGGCCAATCCAGACCGAGTGGCACAATGGGTTGCCTGGGCCGCCGAACCGATGGACCGACAACTGCTCGCCGAAGTCCAGAAAATCCTCGAGCCAATTCACAACTGGTTCTATATCGAAGGCCGACCCGAAAACAACGACGAACCAACCGTCAAAGGCTGAGAATCACAAGATCATCAGGAGAGACAACCGATGCGTGCCATTCGTTTGGAAGAGCCCAAAGAGTTTCGTTACGTCGAAATTGACGAACCCAGTTCGCCCGGTCCCGGAGAAGTGCTGGTGCGGACCCACCGCATGGGTATTTGTGGTACCGATTATAGCGGCTATCTCGGTAAGATGCCGTTCTTTCGATACCCACGCGTTCCGGGCCACGAACTGGGCATCGAGGTTTTGGAAGTCGGCGAAGGGGTGACCAACGTGGCGGCCGGTGCGCGATGCAGCGTCGAGCCATACATGAATTGCGGTAACTGCTTCGCCTGTCGCAAGGGGAATGGCAACTGCTGTGACAGCCTGAACGTGATTGGCGTGATGATCGACGGTGGCCTCTGCGAACGGTTCATCATTCGCGCCGACAAGCTGCACCAATCGGAAAGACTCTCTTTCGAACAACTGGCGTTGGTCGAAACGCTGGCGATCGGCTGTCACGCGTGCGATCGCGGGGCTGCTAACGAGGGTGCTCACGTGCTGATCATTGGCGCAGGACCGATCGGGCTCGCCACGCTCGAGTTTACTCGATTGACCGGTGCCAGGATCACTGTCATGGACATGGTCCCTTCGCGACTCGACTTTTGCCGCCAAACGTACGATGTCGAGCACACGGTGGTCTTCAAGGGCGATGGCAGTGAACTCGAGCAGATGAAAGAGATCACCGGCGGAGACATGTACGAGTTGGTGACCGACGCGACGGGCAACAATCATTCGATGGCCAACGCCTTGAACTACGTCGCACATACCGGCACGCTGGTCTACGTCGGCATCACGACAGAAGAAGTGTCGTTTCCGCATCCGGCGCTACATCGTCCCGAGATGACTATCAAAGGTTCGCGAAATGCGCTCCCGTCCGACTTCGCGCGAATCATCAAGCTGATCGAAGACGGCACGATCGATACGGACCCCTGGATCACGCATCGCGTCTCATTCGACGACGTGGTCGAAAACTTTGAAACGTACACACGTCCCGAGACAGGCGTGATCAAGGCGGTCATCGAAGTCACTTAACTGGAATCGGAACGGTCGGCCATCTGGACTGGCAGCTCAATGTCGTGGTTCGCTCGCAAACCTTACGTAATGTTCGCGGAGTGAACCACGACTATGCGTCGGTGGTAT
This sequence comes from Pirellulaceae bacterium, assembly GCA_030744095.1. The sequence continues at coordinate 3,668 of JASLRF010000631.1, forward strand.
CCGTTCCCAAACATCGAGACGCTCACAACTGAGACACGCAAACTGAGACTCACACAAATCGAACACTCGCCACAAACACGGAGAAACCGATGATTCCATCCGCCGTCACTGTCAGCCTGGTAAATGAAGCCCGGGGCGGGCCATTCGTCTTTTGGGACGATTTGGCGGCTGCCTGTCAAAAAGCAAAAGAGCTGGGCTTCGACGCCATCGAGATCTTTGCGCCATCGGCGACGGCCGTCGATCCCGAACAGCTGAAACAGTTGCTCGCACAGCATGATCTTCGGCTGGCTGCTGTGGGCACCGGTGCGGGGATGGTCAAACACGGCCTAAGCCTCACATCGACCGACCCCGAACAACGGGCACGAGCGAGAACATTTGTTCGCAGCATCATCGATTTTGGCGGCCCTCACGGCGCACCGGCGATCATTGGATCGATGCAAGGCAAATGGGGCGGCGATCTAAGTCGTGATGCGGCGCTGGATCTGTTGCGCGAAGCGCTCAACGAACTTGGCCAGTACGCCTCAAGACACAACGTTCCACTGATCTACGAACCGCTGAACCGGTACGAGACGAACCTGATCACGACGGTCGCCGACGGTGTCGAGCTGATGAAGTCGCTTTCCACCGACAACGTCAAGCTTTTGGCCGACCTCTTCCACATGAACATCGAGGAAACCAATCTGGCCGACGCCATCCGTGCGGGCAAGGGCTACATTGGTCACGTGCATTTCGTCGACTCGAATCGACGCCCCGCCGGTTTGGGACACATGGACTACGCGCCAATCGCCGCGGCATTGAAAGAAATTGGCTACGACAAATACGCCTCGGCCGAAGCCTTTCCCTACCCCGATCCGGACGCCGCTGCCGCACAGGCGATTGCAGCTTACAACGAGTATCTCAAGGGCTGATCGATGTTGGCCGCACTGCTTCCAACGAGGCACGGCCTCGAACCAATCCGAGCTACCGCTCGGTCTTGTTAACCCGCTCCTCGACCAACCTGCGGTCGGTGCCCGTCGCTAGAACTTGACTCACATACGACAAGTTTCCGACCATAAGGAAACTAACTCGATCATCAACAACAAAGAACTCTCAAAGAAGGTTTTCATGAGCAACCCCAATCCAACTCCCTGCGTAACGCTCGGCCTGGCACCCAGCTTCGGATTCGGCGACCGCATTGGCCTGGCGACGCCCGGTCACGTCGAGGCGATGAAACGGTCCGGTGCAGGCATCGAACCGATTTACCCACAGCAGTCGATTCGTGAAATGGCGAGGACCAGCCGTAGCCCCGAAGAAGTCATGAAGGATGCCATCGATGGGATGCATCAAGCAGGCTGGACAGGACGTACCGGCGCGGACGCCGACCACTTGAAAACCAATGAAGACGTCGACCGCACGTTTGCCGCCGGGTTCACCTTCTTCACAATCGATCCTTCCGACAACGTCGACGAACACGCAGATGGCTACGACGAAACGACGCTCCGCGACAAATTCGCCTCAGTCCGCGATCAGATCGACTGGTTCGACAACTATCTTGGTCACGATATCAAGCTTGCGACGGGCACGTCGGTTGTCTTGGACGAAGAAGCCTGCATGCGCTGCGCCGTGAAGTACGGTGCCGCCATCAATCATGCGATCGCTGTGGCCGATCATATTCGCAGCGTACACGAAGCGGCGGGCCGCAATCACGAGATTGAATTGAGCGTCGACGAAACAGAACAACCGACAACGTTGGCAGAACACTACATCATTGCCGACCAGTGCGTCATGCGCGGCATGCAGTTGGTCAGCCTGGCACCGCGGTTTGTCGGCGACTTCGAAAAAGGCGTTGATTACAAGGGGGACGCGGCCGAGTTGGAAGCGTCGCTGAACGAACACGCGGCGATCGCCGATCTGCTCGGCCCATACAAACTGAGCCTGCATTCCGGTTCGGACAAAGTGTCGATGTACACGGCTCTGGCTCGCGCGACGAAAGGTCGCTTTCACGTGAAAACGGCAGGAACGAGCTATCTGGAAGCGCTCCGCGTGGTCGCTCGACATGACGAACCACTGTTCCGTCGGATCGTCGACTTCAGCCGCTCGCGCTACGACACCGACAAAGCCACGTACCATGTTGCCGCCACCAACGAGTCCGTGAAACCGGGCAGCGACATCACGGACGCCGCCGAATTGGAAAAGTTGTACCTCGAGCGCTGGGAAGACGTCCCGGCCGGAATGGGATTTACGGAACCTGGACGACAGATACTGCACTGCACATTCGGTTCGGTGTTGACGCACGCCGATTTT
>JASLRF010000632.1 GCA_030744095.1 Pirellulaceae bacterium
ATCCGGAGAGGTTTTTCGATTGCGTTCAAAAGGTATGCCCGACCCACACGGCGGCCGGCCCGGCGATTTACACGTGCAAATGTACATCGAAGTTCCCAAAAAGTTGAACGAGGCGCAAGAGACACTGCTGCGCCAGTTGGCGGAGCTGGAAAACACTCACGTCGCGCCGCATCGCAAGAGTTTTTTGGAACAGCTTCGAAGCTATTTTGCGCCCACTGAGGACGCAACCGAGAATGAGGGTTAATTCAAGATGTCGGAATCCGACCTCCAAGAACCGGACGACCAGACCGGTGATCCGTCTACGGCCAACGCTGATGCATCTCAAGCCGACCAATCCAGTGCGGAGTCGCCTGACGTGATCCCGGCGACAGATTCCGCGACCGCGGCAATTGAACTGGAAGCTGCCAACGACCGGGTACTGCGAGCGCAGGCCGAACTGGAGAATTTCCGCAAACGCACGCGGCGCGAACTGGATGACCAACGCCGCTATGCCAATCTGCCTTTGCTCGGCGATCTGCTTCCCGTGTTGGACAATCTTGATCGCGCTGTTGAGGCGGCCGAACAATCCGATTCGACAAGTGGCCTGTTGGCAGGCGTGAAGATGGTGTCGTCGCAAATGCTCGCAGTGCTACTACAACATGGGTGCCGTCCGATCGAGGCGAATGGTGTCGCGTTTGATCCCAACTTGCACGAGGCGATTGGAAAAGAGCCGTCCGCCGAATCTGCAGAGGGGATCGTCACTCGCATTACACGCGTGGGATATCAGTTGCACGACCGAGTTGTGCGACCACCTCAGGTCTTGATTTCCGCCGGCCCTCCTGCCAACGATAGAACGACCACCATAGAAGTTGATACGGATGAGACTTCCACTGAATAATCTTCGAGATGAACCATGCCCACATATGACTACCAGTGCGATGCGTGTGGCCACGAATTTGAGCTATTCCAGGGCATCACCGAAGCGACGAAGAAAAAGTGTCCAGCCTGTAAGAAGATGAAGTTGCGACGGCTGTTTGGGACAGGAGCCGCCCTGATGTTCAAAGGATCCGGCTTCTACGAGACAGACTACCGTAGCGAGTCGTACAAGAAAGGCGCTGCTGCCGAGAAGAAGTCGAAGAGCGAAAGCTCATCAGAAAGCAAATCCGAAGGAAAATCTGACAGCAGCAAAAAGAAGAAGACACCCCCGAAGAAAGACTCGGGGTCCAAATCCGATTCATAGTGGTACAATGGCTTCTTTTGAAGGCTCAATCAAATGGCCACAATGCGGTGCTCGATCTGCAAGAAGCAGTTTGATTCGGAAGAATCAACATCGATGCCATTCTGTAGCGAGCGGTGCAAGCAAATCGACCTGGGACGTTGGCTGAACGAAGATTATGGTATGCCTGCGGAGCCGAGCGAGGACGAGCACGAAAGTGAAGCCGAACAACGCTGAAGCACACTCCGTTGCGACGTTCTGAATTAGACCGAACCAATTCCCGCATCCGCCCGCATGGGTAACCGTTAACATCGCACGCTAGGACTGCACTGATGCCCGACGATAATGGAGTCGTGCGGCGAATTGCTTGGAAGCAGATCTGCCCATGGCTGATGATCTTTCGGATCTTTCGGATTTCCATCAGCCTGCCCGTTCTCGTCTTGGCGGTTGCCGGTGCACTGCTCACGCCACTGGGCTGGTGGGGGGCAGACACCCTGTTCGTCACCGACCTCGACTTGCGCCAGCCGCAGTTTAGCGAATTCGCGCAGGCAAATTCTGACTGGCCGGTGGCGTTTGAAAACGGAATGACCCCCGCCTCATATTCTGCCGACTCGTTGCTGACCTCGGCATCGTGGCCGATTGAGAGCAACCAGGTGGTTGTGACCTACCGCAAGTTCACCAGCCCGTTCGCCAAGTTGCTGGACCGTCAATTGAGCATCACTCAGGCCGCGTATCTGCTTTTCGGCGGCCTCTGGAATCTTGCCGTTTGGGCTTTCTTTGGCGGTGCCATCACACGCCTCGCCGCAGTTCAGTTGGGTCGAGAAGAACGGCTCGGCATGGGCTCGGCGATGAAGCACGCGACCAAGAACTATGTTTGGTATCTGCTGGCACCATTGTTCCCACTGCTGGGCTTGGTGCTGACGTCTCTCCCGGTGCTTGCTCTGGGCGGGCTGATGCGGCTGGATGTGGGAGTCTTGATCGCCGGAATTCTGTGGCCGTTGGTGCTGATCGCTGGATTGATCATGGTGATTTTCTTGATCGGCGTGCTGTTTGGCTGGCCGCTCATGTTTCCCACGATCAGCTGTGAAGAGGGCAGCGACGCCTTCGAAGCGTTCAGCCGTAGTTTTTCGTATACTTTCCAGCGTCCATTGCACTATCTTTTCTATGCATTGGTGACAATCCTGTTTGGGGGAGTCTGCTGGTTGGTCGTCTCGCAGGTGGGCGTTCTAGTTGTCGAAGTTTCCCTCTGGGCAGCGTCCTGGGGTGCCAGTTCCGAGCGTCTGAATGACGTCCTGCTTGGGACAAATGGTTCGACAGTGGTAGAGAACGGCGGCTGGCTGATCGACTCGTGCAACGGGATCGTTGGCGTCATCGTTGGGGCTTTCAACTTCAGCTTCTTTTGGTGTGGCGCAACGGCAATCTACTTGTTGCTCCGGCGCGATGCCGATCAAACGGACATTGACGAGGTGTTCCTCGAAGAAGCCCAACAATATGGCCTGCCACCAATGAAAACGGTGGAATCAGAAAAGCCGCTCGAAGCTCCTGCTTCGTCGACGGAATCAACCTCTGAGCCAAAGTCGAATGACACCCCCACGACGAATGGTGACTGAATTTCGTTCGACAACAGCCCGCTGATTTCCGCGTAGGCCGGCAACAAGGAGCGCTAGCGACGCCGTACCGGCGATGGCAACCTCTTGTTTTGACACATTCCCGGAACTGCGATCCGTATGTTTGCGGCCTACAAGTGCTCAATACATGAAAATCAACAGGATGCCAAGCAGTGGCAGAGGACGGCCTGCGTCACGTTGTCGTTTCGAAACATCGCTGCAGAATTTGCCCGGCGAGCTGATTGAATTGACCTTGAGAAAGCACCTCGTCACAGCCGGCCTGCCGCGCGGCTTCGAGTGAGGCTTCGTTCACGTGGGGACCGTAGGCCACAACGTGCATCTCAGCACAGCGGGGTCGAAGTTCGGCCAACAGTTCCGGCGTCTGTGCGGCGAATTTCCCGAGATCAATGATCAGCAAAGCGACCTCGCGATCAGCGGCTTTGCCACGCACTGCGTCGGTCGAAGCAGCCATTTCCAATGGCCAACCATGCTCGCGGGCCAAGCTCGTCACACGTGACGAAAAGAACAAATCAGACGTCAAATAGATCCCGATCATTGCCGCTCTTTCCACTCTCTACACGGCCTCCGGCCCACTGGCGGTCCCACCAATCTGATAGGCCTGCTCGACAGGGATCACAAAGACCTTGCCATCGCCAATTGTGCCTTCGGCACCCGTGCGTGCGGCGTCTTGCAAGGTGGCAAGCGTTCGGTTGAGGAAGTCGTCGTTGACGACGATCTCCAGAACGACTTTGCGGAGCAACGTCTGGTCGTACTCATGGCCCCGATACATTTCGGTGCGTCCGCGTTGTCGAGCGTAACCCAGCGCGTCACAAACGGTCATCCGTTGGACGCTAACCTGCGAAAGCGCTTCTTGCACGACTTTCAGCTTGGTCGGCTGGATGATTGCAACGATCAGTTTCACGGTGACAACTCCGCCTGAGGGACACGCCTGGATCTATTAACTTACCGGGATGATTCGTGACGATTCGTGACAACAAACGGCACCAGACTTCGATCGATATACATGCCGCTACCGGCTACAATACCGTGCACGACGCTGATTGCCGAGACCCGCGGCTTGGGTTCATCGCGTGTGCACTACGTTTTCCAAAGCAAGAGAACCGAGTAATTGATGTCGTTGGGTTTGGCACCGTTTGGCGTACTGTCGTACCGATCCTGCATCGACATCTTCAAATTGAGATTGTGCTCTTCGTTCAGCAGCACCTCGTAGCTCGCTTCACCGACAATTCGGTAATTCGTAAAGTCACTCCAATCTGGAAAATAATCACCCGTCAGGCTGATCTTCTGGCGGTTCGACAGTTGATGCTCGAAGTCTGCGCCGAACACACCTTCTGGTACCCATTCGTCCGCCGGACCACCAATTTCGGTTGAGGAACCCGCACCACACCGAATCTTCCAGATCGTTGCGTCGGTCTTGATGACATCGTACCCAACACCAGCATTGATGGCGATCCGCAGGTTGAATGCCTTGAATTCGTCGTATTCCGTTGCCTCCTTCAGGAAAAGATCCCATTTTGATTCATCAATGGTCCATTCATAGGAAGCGTTGAATAAGGCATTATGCTGAGTTTGAACTCCGTCAGCCGTCGCCTTGTTATACGTCAGATCGAATCTCAATTCGTCCACATCCGTCTTCTGTTTCAAGTCAAAACCTGTTTGCAGACTAAGAGCTTCCGAGTTGCCATCGGACCCATTGATCCCCAGCTCCACGCTGCCGCTAGTTTCGCCGAGCAAGAACCACTCTCTGGGCTGGATCCAGCTCGCAGTTGCCTCAGCGATTGGAGTATTTGCGTGGGCTGGTGGTGGTGCGGTCGGCCGAGCGGGAAGCAATTCCTCGACGGGCCACGCTGAGACTTCTGGTGAAAATGGCCGAATATTTTCTTGGGCGGACGTTGGCGGCGGCAAAGGTACGGGATGGAACGCATAGGGCTGTTGAGCAGAAACCTGGGCTGTGGCGGCAGCGAGAAGGAACGGGCTCAGCAAAATGCGAAGCCGGCAGGGTACCATGATTAATGTCTCGCGAAAAAGAAATACAAAACCATCGTGAATGAACGCTATAATGCGAGCCGGTTTATAGCAAATTGGCGTCTCAAACCGCAATTCCGAATTTGCTAGCGATATCATCACGGTATCGTCAACTTTGGACACCGATATGCTGGCCACAGTAAATTCCCGCATCTTACCATCCGACCATCCCATGCCTCACGAAGATTTTGACACTGATAGCTTGGCAGCGTACTTGCACCTGTCCCCGGCGCAGATCGCAAGAATGGCCGATCGCGAAAAACTTCCCGGGCGGAAAATTGGTGGTCGGTGGCGATTCTCGCAGGCAGAGATTCATCATTGGCTGGAGGAACGAATTGGAGCTTCCGATGCCAGCGAACTCGTCGAAGTCGAGGAGGTTCTCCAGCGTAACGCGAACCAGACCGAACAAGCCACGATCTCCATCGTCGACCACTTGCCGCTAGCAGCGATTGCTATTCCATTGCCCGCTAGGACGCGTAGTTCGGTGATCGTGGCCATGACGCAACTTGCCGCCAAAACGGGCCTGTTGTGGGATCCGGAGAAGATGGCTGAGGCCATTCGGGCCCGCGAAAATCTGCACCCCACGGCACTGGACAACGGCGTGGCGCTGCTTCACGCTCGCCGGCCCATGCCGACCATTCTGGCCGAACCGTTTCTGGCACTCGGTATTACACCAAACGGCATCCCTTTCGGTGGTGGCGGACTAACCGATCTGTTCTTTCTCGTCTGCTCCTGCGATGATCGGGGCCACTTGCGACTTCTAGCCAGGCTCAGTCGACTGATTGGTAGCACAGCCGTGCTGGCGTCGTTGCGTGATGCCCAAAGTCCCACAGAGGTTCTCGCTTGCATTGAAGATTGCGAGCAGGACATGCCGAGCTAACGGTTGGTGGCTGGCCACACTTACCAATGACCAATGCTCGCCGGTCGGCGGAGCCTGCCACGTTGGACACAGTTGTGGGACGAATGCGATAGAAACTGCCAGTCTGATTCATTTCGGACACTATAGAGAGCGACAGCATATGGTCCTTCGGCGTGTACTTCTTATCGGCGACCATCTCCACCGCGAGTTTGCCTCGGCAACCACATGGTTAGCCGAGCACAGTCTCCTTTCGGTCGCCGCGACGACCGTCGAAGCGACGGAAGCACTGCAACATCCCGCCCTGCCGCCGGAGCTGATGGTGGTAGCGCAAGCGCGTCCGGGGCAGTTTGCTAAAGCAGACATCGAGGCGCTGCATCGCCTGGCGCCGTTGGCTCGGTTGTCCATCCTAGCGGGATCCTGGTGCGAAGGCGAAATGCGCACCGGCCACCCTTGGTCCGGAATGCTCAGACTTTACTGGCACCAGGGCGAGGCCCGCTTGCGCGAGTTATTGGCGGAAACGAGTCCTCTCTGGAGTCACCCTCGGACTGCCACGGATGTGGAGCGGCTGCTTGATCTCCCTGCCCCACGCATAGCGGGTGAACAGAAACTGATCGCGATTGGCACAGAAACGTCGATCGCCTATCAAGGGCTGGCCGCGACCTGCGTCCAGGCTGGCTTTGCAACCGTATGGGTTGCACCACGGCAATCGACCATGATCCACGGCGCAGCCGCAGGAATCTGGGACGAATCACAACTCCCCGAGTCGCTGGATCCACTGCACAGGTTCGCCCGTCACCTTGACCACGCCCCTATTGTGGCCTTAGTCAACTTTCCCCGTCTGTCCGACAAACGACGACTGCGAAACGAAGGGGTCGGTCAGGTCATTGCCAAGCCGTTTCTGAATTCCGACTTGATCGGCGTGATCGAACACCAATTGGCCATCGTGTCGCGGCAGGAATGCCGGGCGCAGTTGAAAGCCGCGTAACGATTCATCGTAGCCGAAGTTACCAGACACGGAAGCGACGCGGACTGCGCCAATTTTTCGCCAAGCTCCGCCCTCTGTTCGCTCAAGACCCGACCTTCAGACCGAATTCTCGCCAGGCCTGCGGCACCGGCGCGACCACCTCGACGGGTGTCTTCAGAACGGGGTGTTCGAAGGTCAAACTCCGTGCGTGGAGGGCGATGCCGCTAGGAAATTTGCGCCTCGAATCGTATTTTCGATCGCCCAAGACTGGAACACCGTGGTGAGAGAGTTGGACGCGAATTTGGTGCTTGCGACCCGTTAACAACTCAATTTCAACCAAAACCGCGCCGGTCACGCGGCGTATCGTTCTATAGGTCAGACGAGCTTCCTGGGAATCTGGGTGCGAACTTGTGGTGATGTGCATTCGCCGGTGGCGCTCGTCGTGTCGCAGCCAATCGACCAACGTCGCTTCTAGCGGATTGGGCTGCTTTTCGAGCAGCGTCCAGTAGCATTTCCGAACACTGCGTTCGCGAAATTGCTTCGTCAAACGCGCTGCCGCCTTCGATGTTCGCGCAATCACGACAGCCCCCGTCACCGGGGCATCCAACCTGCTGACGATTCCCAGATAGACGTTGCCGGGCTTATTGTATTTCTGCTTGATGTACTGCCTTGCAGCCGTCAACAAGCTTGGCTCGCCCTCCGGAACTCCCATCGTTGGCAAATGGGCAGGCTTGTCGACGACCAGCAGATGGTTGTCTTCATGCAACACGGAGAATAGCATTTGGCGGTAACCGAAAAACCGAACGTGAACGTGGCGATTGCGGACGCCACAGCAAGCCTAATGACGAAATCCAAGTGACATCATGACAACTGCGGACATGAAGCTGGTCTTGGCCAGCCAATCGCCCCGCCGTCGGGAATTGCTGCAATTGGCTGGCTATTCGTTCGAGGTGATGCCCCCCCGAGATGGAGCCGAGTGTGGCAGCATGACCCGCGAGTCGCCGCAGGAATTGGTCGCGAGGTTAGCCTACCAGAAAGCAGCCGATGTCGCAGGGCGCTGCGGCCAAGCGATTGTCATCGGTTGCGACACAGTGGCCGAGTGCGATGGCCAGATTCTTGGCAAGCCAACCGATCGAAACCATGCGCGGCAGATGCTGAAACTACTGAGCGGTCGTACGCACCACGTATACAGTGGACTTTGCTTGTGGCGTAATCCCGAGATGAAGACCTTGGTCAAAGTTGAAGCAACGAAGCTTCAGATGTACGAATTGTCTGACAAAAAGTTAGAAAAACACCTCGAGAGCGACAGGTGGCAGGGCAAGGCCGGTGCCTTCGGATTCCAGGACGGACTGGAGTGGGTGAAGATCGTTGTTGGCAGCGAATCAAACGTGGTCGGCCTGCCGATGGAGTTGTTTGCGAAAATGCTCGCTGAGATTTCCAGCTAGTGCTCTGTCAAGGCTGAGCATCTGGGTGTCGAGTCTGATTGTCGTGGTGAGCTCCGCAAACCAAACGATTGATCGCGGAGCGATCAACGGCTATCTCGCCAGGCGACCATTCCTCTTCCACCCAAAAATCAAAAATTGACACTGCACTAGAAAGCTTGTTTCAGGTTCTTCTCTACAAATGAGTCAACTTCTCAGTGACGGGCACCGACCGCAGGTTGGTCGGGGAGCGCGTCGCCGCAACCGAGCGACAGGTCGCGTCGGTCCGAGGCACGCACTCGCCCGCACCGCCACGCTCAACGGATCTTCCGCGGTGGTGCCTGGCCATCTGGAATGAAGCTGAAGTACGTGCGTGCCTCCATGCGTTGTTGCCAGTCGCCCCGTGCGGCGGCCAGCAGTTTTGGATCTTCGTACAAGTCAATCGCCGTGACAGCCAACGCTTTGGCAGCATAGATGATGCCCTTTTCACCGATTGTCGAGCCAATGCTCGCTACGTTCTGCCAACTGTGACCCGGGCTTTTTGCGATCAGGCACGAAGTTCGAAGTCCGCCTGTCGGCACGCGCCAACTGATGTCGCCAACGTCCGTCGAACCCTTGCTGGGATCTGTTCCCACCGCGGCACGGTGAATTCGTTCGTCAATTGCCAATGGAAACTCGGTGCCAAACTGCGCAGTCAACGGAGCTTGCAGTCGACGAGCGAATTCGATTTCCTTGTCGTCAAAGGCGGGTGCGCCGATACGTTGCAGGTTCTTCGTGATCAGATCGGACAACGGCGCGTTCACGATGATCTCATGACAATCGGTATCGATTGCAACCGACAAGTTCGTACGCGTCATCAGAGCCGCGCCCTTGGCGATGTCCTGCAGCCAGCGAAAATTGTATTCGACATCTTTGTGCCCGTCGGCGCGGACGAAGTACCACACCGTTGCGGTCGGCGGCACGACGTTGGGTTGCCCGCCACCGTCAGTAATCACGTAGTGCAGCCGCGCGTCTTCTTTTAGATGTTCTCGCATGAAATTCGCGCCCACGTTCATTAATTCGACCGCGTCAAGCGCGCTGCGACCGCTCTCCGGGCTGACCGAGGCGTGCGAAGGCGTGCCAGCGAAGGTGAACTTGGCCGAAACTAAGGCCTTCGAACTTCCACTCCAGGCTTCATTGCGATTGCCTGGATGCCAATGCAGACAGACGTCCAAGTCGTCGAACTGTCCGTCGAGCGTCATGTAGACTTTGCCGATGACGGTCTCCTCCGCGGGCGTTCCGTACAGGCGGATCGTCCCTGAAATGTCATGTTTCTCGAGAACCCCTTTAACGGCCAATGCCGCTCCAACCGCACCCGCGCCTAACCCGCTGTGTCCGCACGCGTGTCCGGCTCCACCCTCTGTGACCGCCTCGCGCCGGGGCACGACCTGTTGAGACATCCCGGGCAGCGCGTCGTATTCGGCCAAAATGCCTATGATCGGACGTCCGCTGCCGTAACTAGCCACGAACGCTGTCGGCATGTCAGCCACGCCCTCCTTGACCGCAAAACCAGCTTCCTTTAATTGACCAACAAGCAGTGCGCTCGACTTTCGTTCTTGCAAGCCGACCTCGGCCAGTTCCCACAGTGTTCGGTTCGTGGCCTTGATCTGTTCGGCCCGCCGCTGGACATCAGCCACGGCGGACTTCTGCGATGGCCGCAATGACGTGTCGTCGGCATAAGCCACAAACGCGTTGGAAAAAACAGTTAGCGTCAACAACAGGATTTGCGGGCCGCGCATGACAGTCTCCGATTGAAAGTTCGAACCGAGTTCTCCGACGCCCCGTGCCCGGGCTTCAACCGTATCCCAGCGGGCGCCTATTCAAAGCGAGTTCCATTATGTAACCTCGTTCCCACAGTCGCAACGAAGTCCGCACATCCGTCAGGAGTTCGCTCCATGCCCACCGAACCGCTCAGGATGCTTGTGCTAGGTGCCCACCCCGACGACGCAGAATTTCATGCGGGTGGCCTGATCACGATCTACCGGCAACTTGGGCACACAGTAAAAATCGTCTCGGTGACCAACGGCGCGGCCGGACATCACGCGTTGAGCGCCGAAGAACTTGCCGCCGTACGCCAACAAGAGGCCCAAGCCGTGGCCGAGTTGACGGGGGTCGTGTTCGACGTCTGGGATTTTCCGGATGGCCAATTGCAGCCAACTCTGGAAGTCCGCCACCGGATCATACGTGAGATCCGCATATTTAAGCCGGACCTAGTGCTGACGCACCGAACCAATGACTATCACCCGGATCACCGGGCCGTCGGGCAAGCCGTTCAAGATGCTTCCTACATGGTGACTGTACCGTTGAGCGTTGCGGACGTTCCAGCGCTACGTAGCGACCCTGTCGTCGCATACATGGCAGATCTGTTCACCAAACCTTGTCCTCTCGCGCCCGATATCGTCATCGACGTGTCGGCACATTTTGACGCGATTGTCGGGATGCTCGACTGCCATCATTCCCAGGTCTATCAATGGCTGCCCTACAACAAGGGTGTGTTGGATGACGTGCCCACCGAGCCATCTGAACGTCGAAAATGGCTGGCCGCGTGGTTTGCGGAACGACCACGTTCGGTTGCGGACCGATTTCGCGAGGCCTTGGTCGCGGCCTTTGGCGATGCCGGCAGTACGATCGAGATGGCCGAAGCCTACGAGATCAGTGAATACGCTGCCGGACTCGACAGTCAGCAGCGGGAACGTCTGTTTCCGGTTCGCTGATGATACGTCATGAGACGCCGGCTAGCGAGACTGTGCCCCGGACCGATCCGAGCTATCGCTCGGTTGCGGCGACCCGCACGTTGTGGGCCGGTCTCCCGACTTCGTTTTGGGCCAGTCTCCCGACCGGCCCACGTTCGGAGGGAAGGTAAGTCGTGATTCGCCACAACATGTAGTGTCGTACTCGGGTAGGGCATTTGGGCCGCGCAGAACTCCGCCCTCTCCACAAATCACGCCTCGCTGAGGCCCCTGGCGGGCTTCCTCCGAACGACTTATGTACCCAGGCCGATGCGAATTCGAGCAGAACCCGCGAAAACAACACGTATATCGCCTCGACGGGTGCGCGAAATTGGCGTCTCGCAGCGGCATTTCCTCGGTTCAGCGGCGACGACGTCAGACAATGCTGCAATGATTCCTTCCCAGGAATTGTGGCCGGAGGTTGGCGAAACCGGGCCATTGGACAATAATGGGTTATCGAACGAAAACTCCAAATCACCTTCGGTTTGGCCCAAAACGAGCTCCCGCGACATTTCCCGCCCCAAAATAACTCAACTGCTTTGATCGCGGTGCCGAATTGCATGTCCCGATCAATGGGAGAGACTCCACTGAATGCTTCCGTTCGAAATCTCGGAATTGTGACGATGGTCGCGCTGGTCGCGCTGCGAATTGGCATCGGCCTTCATTTCTATCGCGAAGGTGCCGCCAAGATCCGGGACCCCAAACCCTACTCGGCTGGATTCCTTGGCAACGCCAAAGGCTGGCTGGCCCCCATGTTTCACAACCTGGTCTGGGATGCCGACGGTGTCGCCCGTCTCGATCTCGAGCAAACCACACAGATTTGGGACGAATTTCATGTGCGTGCAGGGCAACGCTTCGACTTTGACGAAGCGCAGAAAAAGAACGCACAGAAGACCTTCGAGACCCGCGTGGGACAGTTGAATTGGTTCTTGGATAATCACGCCAGCGAAGTCAAGGAGTATCGCAATGGCCTGGTCCGTCGTTCGAAGAACCTCACCGACTCGGCGCGCACCGAGGTCACTTCATTGAAAAGCCAGCTCGCTCGCATGGACGGCGACATGGCATCCCTGAGAAGGGACCTCGTGCCCCCCATCGACCAACTTTGGCTCGGTTACGAACGCGACATCAATGCAATTGCAACGGACGAACAACGGCGTGGCGGACCGCAGTCGATCCCCAAGCCTGGCCGGCGGTTTCTTGATTCAGAGTCCATCGACGGGATCATCCGATATTTTGACGTTACTATCGGTGTGCTGTTAATCTTGGGATTATTTACGCGTCCAACTGCGATTGTCGGCGCTTGCTTCTTGGCGTCGGTGATCGCATCGCAATGGCCCGGTTCGTCGGGTGCCGTGCCCGTCTGGCCTCAGTTCATTGAAATGCTTGGACTTGTCGTGCTGGCGGCAGTCGGGGCAGGCCAAGTCGCAGGATTGGACTGCTTTCTGAGTCCGATATGTCGTTGGTGCTGCCGACCAAAACAAGGAAACGAATCATGAACAACCTATCGCCCGAAGAAAAACAAGTTGGCAAGGACAATTATTACGAAGCGACGGGCGTATCGCGGCGTGATTTCATGAAAGGGCTCGTCACCACTGGCGCTGTCACCGGCGCGGGGTTGGGTGGTGCCTATTTCGGGTATTCACGTGTGGAAAACCCCGTAAGGATCGGCGTCATTGGCACAGGCGACGAGGGAAATGTGTTGATCAACGCGATGAACCCCGACTACCATCAGGTGGTCGCCATCGCTGACATTCGTCCCTACAACATCCATCGCGCCTTCCACGGCGACTGGGCCAGCCCAAATGCGATCGCTGCTCGCTGCGGCCTGCTGACCAAATACGGTTGGTCAAGCGAAAACGAAGCCCGCAAACACGTCAAGGTCTACGACAAGGACTACCACGACCTGCTCAAGGACCCTGAAGTTGAAGCTGTGGTGATCGCCGTGCCGCTGTTCCTGCACGCTCAGGTCGGCATTGACGCAATGAAGGCCGGCAAGCATGTCCTGACAGAGAAGCTGATGGCGCACAATGTGGCGCAATGCAAAGTCATGTCTCGTGTGGCCGAAGAAACGGGACTCTATCTGGCAACTGGGCACCAACGACACTACAGCGTTTTGTACGACAATGCGGTCAATCTGCTGCAATGGGGTCTGCTGGGACAACTCCACCACATTCGCGCCCAATGGCATCGAGGAAACCTGCCGGGTCGTGATAGCTGGCAACAGCCGCTCCCGGGTGGCGAGCGGGCAATCATCGATGGGAAGGAAAGCACGATCGACAAGATCGCAGACCATCTGAAGAAGCTAGAGGCGTCAATCAAGAAAGAGAAAGACCCGGAGAAGTATGACCTGCTCCAGAAGAGAATAGCCCAGTGGACAGCGTGGGACGCTGATCGAACGTTGAATGCCGCTGACTTTGGTTACGAGGCGAAGACGCTGAGCAACGGTCGACAACGCAGCGCCATGGAAGAACTTTGTCGTTGGCGACTGTGGGAACGTACTGGCGGTGGTCTCATGGCAGAACTTGGCAGTCATCAACTGGACGCTGCCAGTATCTTCATCAGCGCAATGCGGAACGACGGCAAGAAAGCGCATCCGCTATCGGTGCACGCAGTCGGCGGCCGCCACATTTTTGCTCCCGACCGTGAGTGCGAAGACCACGTCTATTGCATGTTCGAATTCCCGGGCCCCGAGTACGATGCCAGTTTCGACGTTGGATATCGCGATGCCGTCTCAAATCTACCGGATCCAAAACGCGGAATTGCGGGCTACGACGAAGATCCGAACAAGAAGATCATGGTGTCTTACTCGTCGATTAACGGCAATGGCTACGGCGGGTATGGCGAGGTCGTGATGGGAACCAAGGGTACGCTGGTCCTGGAAAAAGAACAGGAAGTCTTGATTTATAAGACCTCGGACACAGCGTCACGAATCAAGGTGGAGACCGATTCCGGTGGTCCGACGATGGGTACGCAGGGTAGCGGCGGTCCCACGGCAGCGGCGGCCGTCGCGTCAGCGGCAGCCTCTGGGCCCGTCAGTCGAGGGTACACCGAAGAACTGGAACATTGGGCTTGGTGCATCCGCAATGCGTCACCCGAAAACCAGCCTCGCTGCACGCCGAAAGTCGCGATGGGCGACGCGGTGATCGCGCTCACTTCGAACGTCGCCATCAAACGGTCGATCAATGGTGAGAGTGGTTACGTCAAATTCGACGAAGCCTGGTTCGACATTCACAACGATGCGACGTCGGACGGCAGCGATATCGCGGTAGAACGAGCGAGTTTGGGTGCGTAGGCGTCTATTGCCGGACCCAGGTCGCCAATTGTAATCCCTGCGGCGGTCGACTACCTTTTGGTGAAAGCCTTTCTTGATCGGTGTGGTTTCGGATAGCGCCGCGCTACAAACACAGCCTATGGCGGTCGCTTCGAGCGCAAGTGCACGCCACGTTAACGGGAGCTTGATGGATGGAAAAATGGCCAATCGGAGTCTTTACCAGTGTGGATGCGGGACTCGGTGTGAAATTGGAGGTCGCCCATGAACTGGGCGTCCCGACGATTCAGTTGCACGCCCCGGCAAAAGCCACGCGCACGCAGGAAAATGCCGACCGTTTTTTGGCTCGGCTGGCCGAACTTGGAATCACTCTGACGGCCGTTTTTGGGGGATTCGAGGGCGAAAGCTACGCGGACATTCCCACCGTTTCCAAAACCGTCGGGCTGGTGCCGCCCGAGACGCGCGCCGCACGGACACAGGAGATGAAGGAGATCGCCGATTTCGCCAAGATGCTCAAATGCAACGTCGTGGCTCTTCACTTGGGCTTCGTGCCGCATGATACGAGCGACCCACTGTATGG
>JASLRF010000633.1 GCA_030744095.1 Pirellulaceae bacterium
CGTCAATTGGTGCCAAGACAACCTTCCGTCGAGCGTACAATCTCAGCGTCGCATCGCCCTGTCGGAATAGAAAAGCGTAAACAAAACCCGAACGATCGCCCAGCTCAAGCAATACTAACTTTGGCGCAGCCTAGGGTCGCACTATTCCACGTTGACGCTCTGCGCTGAATCAAACCAACAACCTAGGCTACCGCAATGGCTGAAACTCCCAACCCTGCTACCACACTGATGGAACTATCCATGGGCTTCACTCTGCCGCGTACCTTGCACGTGATCGCGGATCTCGGGATTGCCGATGCGCTCGAGGACACACCGCAAAGTGTGGAAGAGTTGGCCCAATCAACGGGAACGCACGCGGGAGCGCTGAACCGCGCACTGCGTTTGCTGTCGGCGCACGGCGTTTTCCAACAGTGCGACGGCACCTACATGCACACGCCCGCCTCGCGTCTGTTACGTTCCGATCATCCGCAGTCCATGCGATCTTTTGTGCGTATGCAGGGAATACCCGCGCTGTGGCACATTTGGGAGCACCTTGATCACTCGCTACGCAGCGGGCGTTCCGCGGCGGAAAAGACACTTCCGAACGGCGGATTTTGGGGTTATCTGGCCGAGCATCCCGAGCACAGCCGTCTCTTCAATGACGCCATGACTGGCAAGACACACGGACAGACCGCCGGCATTTTGGCTACGTACGATTTTTCAGGCTTCCATACGATCGCCGACATTGGCGGCGGAAATGGTCATTTGCTGCAGGCAGTACTTGAGGCCGCACCGAAGGCCGAAGGAGTCCTGTTCGACTTGCCTCACGTCATCGAGCAAGCCTCGGCGATTAAGTCCAGCCGCCTAAGGCTGCAGGCAGGTAGTTTTTTTGAAGACGCCCTGCCGATTTGTGACGCCTATCTGATGATGCAGATACTGCACGATTGGAGTGACGAAGAATCAGAAGAGATTCTGAACGCCATCAGGCGCTCTGCTCCGCCACACGCCAAACTACTCCTCGCCGAGTGGTTGATTCCAGAGGGTGGGCAACCAAGTTGGACCTTATTCGTGGACCTCATAATGCTGACCGAGCTTACGGGTAAGGAACGCACGGAACGAGAATTCAGAGCACTGCTTGCCCGTGCGGGTTTTCAGATCGATCGAGTGATCGACGCTGGCTTCAATACGTTCATACTTGAGGCTTCAGTAATCTAGTTGCCTCTTTCGCTGCCTCAGCCAGTTGCTGCAATGTGTGGCCCGTAATCGCCGGCGGCGATGGTTCACTTGTCCTCAATGCCCGGGGCAGTTCTTCTCCAGCCATTCGGCTGCTGATTCCGCTTTGGAACTGCCGGACGCTTTACCCTCAATTTTCTGTTGCGCTTGCTTGATGCGGCGCGAGACCATTCTGCTTTCGATGGCTTCGTCTTCGGTCATGCCGAGTTGCTCGAGAACGTGGTGAACCCAATCACCGCCGAATTCTCTCATCATTGGATCTTCCAAAGAAAGGTGATGTGACAACCGGCAATGACACGGCAACTCATTGGCGAATTGCTCAAGACGTTCATCGACAGACGGCAACAGATGTCGTTCGCCTACAATGATGTCAATGGTGGCCGACTCGTCAAGATTCAGGTTCGAAGCAATGTCAAGTGAAAGGTCACTCGCCAAGACCGCCATCACCGGCACATTTTCTACCTGCTTTTCGGCAACGTCGCCAAGGCGTGCCAGCACGTCCGGAAAATGCGCCACCAGCAAGATGGCGACGGACTCCGACTTCGACCGCTCGACGACTTCCTTGCCAAGTCCGGCAATCTTCGCGTCGGACGTCATCCAGATTTTGTCCGGAACGACCTCAACGTTGGTGGGGTCCTTGCTGGAAAAAAGCGAGTCGAAGAATCCCATCTTTGTTTCCTTTTCAGTTCGTTGACTGGTTGAACGCATCCTTCATCCGTTCCTGTCGAGCGAGCGATGTTATGATTCGAGGCAAGACGCACCAGTCGCCAGCGGGATTGCCATATCAGAGCCGTCGCTTGACTCAGCATTAGCTCTATTCTTGTGGTC
>JASLRF010000634.1 GCA_030744095.1 Pirellulaceae bacterium
CAAGCTAGCTTTCTTCTACGGATTGCCCCTCGATGCCAGCCTGGGAAAAGGCGAATTTCCACCCAGTACTGCCGGATGGGAATTGTACGACCTCAAAGCCGACCCCAAAGAGACGAACAACGTTTACAGAGATCCCAAATACGCGCCGGTGGTGAATCGCCTCAAGGCGCGACTTCTCGAGCTGAAAGAAGAATATGGCGATCGCGACGAAGGCTATCCGGCACTGATGAAGGTGCGCGAGAAGCATTGGAGGTCATGAGTATCGGTGCCGTCAAATCCGCCGTAAGTCTGGGAAAGGGTTGAAATGAGAAGCACATTCGCGACGGGCAAGTCTGTTGTCTGGCTTTTGACACTGGTATTTGCAAACGCTGCAGTTTCGGCTGAATCCGCTGATGCCCCATACAAAGTCAAAACTCTGTCTGACGACCAGGCCAAGGAATACGGACTGAATACGACGTTCTACAAAAAGTGCACGTCGGTGCAGGATGTGTTGATCGCGACTTCGGAACATGTGTCCGACCACGCGCATCGCGAAGCGGCGTACCAGTTCGACAAGGTGATGGAGAATATCAATCCAGATGTGGCGCAACGCATTCGTGATAGCAAGGTGCTATGCATTCTGATTGGTCATCAGGAATTGACATCCGAACTACCGCAGTTCGCCAGTGACAAAACCGGTAAGGAACTCGACTTCTATAACTGGCGGCAACGTGGCTTTCTTACCCGGATCGACGATCGACCTACAGTCGTCTTTGCCGAAGAGGATGTCCTTGAGTACGACGGCGGTATGCAGCTGGAGAGTATTCTCATTCATGAGTTTGGTCACGTCATTCACGGCGCAGGCTTCGACAAGGAACTGCAAAACCGCCTGACGGACAGCTTTCAGCGGGCGAGAGCCAAGGGCATCTGGATGGACGGCCGTGCTGCTCAACGATTTCGTCGAGTAAAAAGTGAGGCCCCGGTAAGCTTGTTTGAAGCGCTGGCCAAGTCGTTCCCCGAGCAGTCACCGGACTTGCTCACGAAGTGTCTCGACGGCGGAGATATCCTCGTCAACGGTAAGCCCACCAACTCACGTGTCCAGGTTACCAGGCAAGACAAGGTGCTCATCGTTTTTGGCGGCGAGAAGGAGTGTTACGCTCACAAGAACCGAGCTGAATACTGGGCCGAAGGCGTGCAGTGCTGGTACGACACGAACCGAACGATGGATCACGATCACAACCACATCCACACGCGCGAACAACTCAAAGCCTACGACCCGGCGTTGGCCAAACTTTGTCATGATGTGCTTGGCGATACGCAGTGGCGTTTCGTTTCACCTCAGAGCCGCGCCGGCGTGGGCCATCTGGCAGGCTTCGATCCAGCCAATTCGCCAAAGGTCGTGGACGCCGATCACATCCAAGAGGCGGCTTACAACTACTACGATAAGTACTGGAAGAACTACTGGCTCCGACTTCACAAGAAACACGCAGAAGCTGCAGCATCGCATCCCGTCCCGGACAGTCCACTCTGACTGACCTACAAAGCAACGGATCAATGCAGTGTCTGCAAATACGCAATCAAGTCTGCGAGTTGTTTGGGGGTCAAGTTGCCGACGACCCCTTTGGGCATCATGGAGACAGGCTGTTTGATGCGTTCTTCGATTTCATTCTGAGGTAGTTCCTTCGAGACGCCGTCGGCTTGGCGGATGGTGACAGTTTCGGCGCTTTCTAGAACGACAAAGCCGGTCAGTACTTTTCCGCTGTCCATCGCGAAGGCCCATGTGTCGAAGCCTTGTGTGATCTTCTTACTGGGGTCGACAATCGATTCAATCAGCTCTTCCTCCTTGCTTCGCTTGCCGATGTCGACGAGATGCGGTCCTTTCGGCAACTGGCCGTTGGCGAATGTATGGCAGTGGATACAAGACTGGGACTGGAACAACTTTTGGCCTGCTGTGGCATTGCCATTGGCCTTCATCGCTCTGGCCAGCACCTCATCGTAGGCGACGTTCGCGATCTGGTTCGGATCGCTCGGGTCAAGTTCAGGCAGCTCAATCGCCTTCTCTGGTTTCTGCAGCGCGGCGATCTCATTGGCGCTAATGCCGGGGAGCTTGACGATGTGGCGCTTCAACTGTTCTTTAATGTGTGTGGCCAGCGACTGGTCAGCCTCTGATAGCGCAACCTTGATGGCGGCGGCAATCCGCTCGGACTGGCTCCACTTCTGCCGGTTGTAATACGGGCCGGTTGTGTCCGGCCGAGTGCCCCACCAGCGAGGGCTGCCTTCGGTGAATTCACCTTCACGGTGGTAGAGGCGAACCAGTGTTGTCCAGATTTCTCGTCGAAGTGTATCGTCGCGTGTTGTGCTGAGGACGTTGAACAATCCATCGATCGTTTCAGGGGCGTGCATCGACTTCAGCGCCCACAACGCGCCTTCTCGGTATGGACCGGATAGCGCCGCGACGCACTGTTCAGCCGCCTCTATTTCGACGAGTGCCTTCACAGCCAGGTGTGGAATAACTCGCCCCGCATCCGGTTGTCGCCATGCGTCGCCATTGGCAACGGGAGCATCACTTGTGCGGATAGTGAGCGGCAGAATTGCGTTGGCGGCGACTCCCACATAGTCGGAGGCCTGTTGTTGAGCGTCTTTGCTCGTGACGACGTAGTTCCTATCGATGGCGTTGCTCATGATCCGACCAAGGCCGACAAGGGCGGCTTCCTGAACGCTCTGGTCGGGATCCTGCAGCGCATCAAGAAAGATACCGGGTGCCATCGCTTCCATGCCGGTTTTGCGATCGGCAATTGCTCGCAGACAGTGTTCCCGGATCGCATCGTCTTTCAGGAGCGTCGTCAGTATCCAATTCGCTCGGATACCAAGGGCCTGTTTCAGCGTGAAGATCGCGGCGACTCGCGCATACAGCGGTGCGTTCTTGTTGGCAACGAGTGCGAAAATCTGCTTGTGTGCGCGCGAGAGATCGCCGACCGTCGCGCCGTCCCCGTCAGGCATGGGGCCTGCCGCGAATTGGGACTTCCTGAATTCGTCCCGTCGTAGAATCTCGCGCTGAACGTGAAGACGCATCACATCGGAAGGGTGGGCAAGCAAGTCGACGAGATCGGAACGTTCCAGCGCCTTCACGTCAGGCACTGGTTTGGGCACAAAGTTCACCGGCGTGACTTGAGCAACGAAACCAATATTCGGGCCATCGTAGCCGAATTTACCGTTCTTCCAACTGCTGACGTACATGCGACCACTGGCGTCGGCGTCGATGTCGGTCGGCCGGGGAAGTTTTAGAAACGTGTCTTGCTGCGCGTCAAAGGTCGGGCCATGCGCGGGCAGTTTGTGACTGAACACTTCGCTGCGGCCCCAATCGCACGTCAGCAACAGGTTATTGAAACCGGCAGGCCAACGTGCGTCCTGGAAGAACATCGCACCGCAGCCGGAACCGCCACCGTAGTCAGCTAGCGGCGGCATGATTTCCTCGCTGAAGTTCTTGAACAGAGACGGATAGCCGTAATTGGCCGATTGCAGAATATGTGACAGACGGATATCCCAACCGCCACCGTCGTTGGTGTTGTCTCGCGTGTAAATGTTCATCAAGGGATCGATGGCGACATCCACAATGTTTCGCTGCCCCCAGGCATAGATTTCCATCTCACTACCGTCAGGTCGAATGCGAACAATGCCACCACCGCGTTTGCTGAGCGTTGTGCCGTCTTTGGCGACAGCTTTGTTGAAGCCAAAATCGCCAACAGCGATATAGATCCAGCCATCAATTCCCATCCGAATTCCATTGGTGGTGTGATCGGCCCCGCGTTTCTCTACTTCCTGTGTGCTAATGCCCTCGATCAGCACTTCGCTGGTGTCGGCCGTACCGTCGCCGTCGCTGTCGCGAAAGACGCTCAAATACGGTGGATGCAGAACCCACAACGAACCGTCGTCATAGATCAGGCCACGCGGATGATCCATCTTGGCAAACTCGTTGATCTGATCCGCCACACCGTTACCGTCGGTATCGATACAACGCAGCACCTTGCCTCGCCCGGCTTCTTTTCCCAACGAACCTTGCTCATCGACGCCGACAAAAACCTCACCGGTGGCAGCCGCAGTCAGACAGACGGGATAGTTCACATCGGGCGGCGTGCCGAACAGCGTGACGTTGAACCCGGGCGGTGCCTGCACATCACTTACCAGTGCGAGCAGACCGCCAGCGCTCGTGATAGTCTCCGCAAGTTCCGGCAATTCACCGGCCGTTGCCTCCAGTTCCCAGATCGATCCCCATAGTCCCTTACTGGCACCTAGAAATGTCACCCGGAGATAGCGAGTGTTCGGGGCAGCGACTTTATGAGCTCGAATGCCACCCGGCTTATCGTTCTTCGATTCGTCTACGATTCGCCTCCAAGCGTCGTTGTCGTGCGATGCTTCCACGATGTACTGATACGTGATGTCCGCTCTTTTTTCCCAATGCAGTCGAATGGCACGCACGTGCTGTGGTTCTTTCAAGTCGACCGTCACCCATTCATCGACCTGCGACCCGGAAGCACACCAACGCGTGTTGAGCAAACCATCGGTCAAGTGCTTCCTGAAGTTTCCTTGTTGTTCGGTCTTAGACGTTACCGGTTTCTGATAGGCGAGATTGCCTTCGCCACAACAGTTTTGCGGAAGATAGTTGCTGGCTGTTTTCTGAATCGGCACGTTGATCAACGCCTTGATCTCTACGTCGGTCTGGTCGGTCGATGGCGTGAAATCCTTCTCCGGATCGCGACCAACAGCCCACAGTAACGCTTTGGCCTGCATATCCAGATACTTCGGTTCGGCCATCGTTTCGTTGTAGTGGCCGATTGTGGTACCAAAGACCCTTGTGCCGTGGTAGTCGTTGGTCCACACGCAGACTTGCGGCTCACCATCTGACTGACGAACCGCTTCGCCCAGCGGAGTGGCAGTGTCAAGCACTTGTGCCGAGTGGTACAGTTCGCCCTTCGGGGCCACGAACTTCGGCCCGAAGCGCGCCATGATGGGATGGTCTGGCAGCAGGTTTCTCACCGTGTACGAATAATGCGGCCCGTGCCCCGGCGAACGGATTCCAACGAAATCGAACCAGCGATCGTCCTTGACGCGATAACAGTGCATGGCACAGTGAATCAGCATCGCCGGTGTGCCATCCCGGTGTGGCTTGAGGATACGATCCACGAACGCCAGATCCTTCACATTGGAAAAGCACTCGTTGTGAACAACGATGTCGAATCCGGCGGCCCAAGTGGGATCGTTATAGAGCGGAATCGGTGTGTCCGTCGTCGTGCCGCCCTGTTGAACAACGGTCCAGCGGACATTAGCGCGGGCGCTAATGCCGCGAGTGAGAATCAGCTTTTGCCGATCGTAGTCGTGACAACAACCGCCGGTGACAAGCAATGCTCGAATGGGGCGTTGTTTGACCGGTGCATCGTCTGCACTGACAGCAACACCCAAAGAAGAAAAGAAGACGTAGAAAATGACGGCAAGTTCAAAACGCATTCGGTGGCTCTCGCAAGGGCGGAGGGTGAGACATTGGGGCAGGATCTCTCAGCTTATTCGGAACGCTGCACGATGCAACACGTCCTGACAAGTGACCTAGCTCGAAACGGTAGACAATCTCGCCGTCGAGACGGCAGAGTTTTCTCGAATTTCTTCATATCCTTTCGGATCAAGCATCGCTGAACATTGCCTGCCTGGCAATGACGCGATTCTCTTGCCGCACAAGTTGGCCGCAGGCAGCGGCAATATCATTGCCTAACGAGTGGCGAACAGTTGTCTTGAGACCGGCAGTCTTCAGCGTCTGGGCGAACGCTTTGCGTGTTGGACGATCTGAGCCGACAAGCTGTGGGGCATCTTCAATTGGGTTGTAGGGAATCAGATTAACGTGGACGTTCAGTCCGTCGAGCCATTCGATCAATTCCGCCGCTTCGGCCTGCGAATCATTGACGCCCGCGAGCATCAGATATTCGATCATCACGGTAGTCTTGGCAGCTTGCAGCTTGTTGACCTCAACGATCGTTTGTCGCAATTCACCGAGCGGATATTTCCTGGCCAGCGGAATCAACCGCTCGCGAACCTCCTGCCGCACACTATGGAGGCTCAAAGCCTGATTGACGGCCGGAAAGCGTGCAGCGCAGCGAAGCATGCCGTCGATCACGCCAACCGTTGAGACCAGGATCTTTCCTGAAGAATGATTGAAGAACTCCGGAGCAACCAGGAGTTTCAGGGCGCGAAAGAGATTCTCCTCGTTGTGCAACGGTTCACCCATGCCCATGAAAACGATATTCCGCAACCGGCGCCCCTCGGCGACGAGAATCTGGCCCGCCCGGAGAACCTGATCGACAATCTCCTCTGACGACAGATCGCGCGCGATGCCCATCTTCCCCGTCGCACAAAACTCGCAGGCAGCGCCGCAACCAACTTGGCTGGACACGCACAATGTTGATCGCCCCGTCTCGATGCGCAAGATTACGGACTCGATCAACATGCCCAGCGACGTGCGCAAGAGCAACTTTGTCGCACCATCGACGGTCGAGTCGCAACGTCGGTAAGGCTCTAACACGTGCAGGCAGAGCTGGTCGCCCATGGGAAGTCCGGCCAATGCCGCTTCATCGGAAACAAACCTTCTTAGCAATTTGCTGCGCAAGCTGCTGATGGCTTGCGGATCGATTCGCGCGGCAGCACGTAGCCAGTCGATGCGGCGAGTGTCGTAGATGCTGATCGGTTCGATTGAGTTCATTCGTCGTTTGGCAGCAAACAGAATCGGACGGTCGACGGGACGAGAGAAGACACTGAGCGGACATGGCCCTCCACCGCCAATCAAGCAGCAGGAATCCGTTTTAGCGTCTCGAGCAGGAATCTCCAATATTTTTGCACCGAACTGATCTGAACGCGTTCATCCGGAGAGTGCGCTCCGAAGATATTCGGTCCAAACGAAATCATCTGTATATCCGGGTAGTTCTGGCCCAGGATTCCACATTCAAGACCGGCGTGGCAAGCGCATACGTGCGGCTGGTCACCAAACAATTCGACGTACAACGATGACATCAGCTTCACAATGGCAGATTCCGGCGAAGGCTGCCAACCGGTGTACGCGCCGGACTGCTCGACAGTGGCGTCAGTAAGTTCAAACGTTGCGGCCACCGCGTTGGCCAGATCGTCGCGTTCACTGTTGACCGAACCACGTGTCAGGCAACCGATTGTGACCTCACCGCCCTTTACCAGGACGCGTGCCACGTTGTTTGACGTCTGGACTAGTCCATCGATTTCGGGAGACATCCGCCAAATGCCGTTGGGACAGGCGTAGATCGCCCCCAACAGCATTCGTTGAAGTTGACTTGGCAGGACGTTGTCGGGCACCGATATCGCTTCGCAGCCGATCTCCACGTGTGGGTCTGTGGTGGAATATTCGCTGCGAATCACATCAGCAGCGGCGGCGATCCACGCTTCGAAGTCCTCGGCGTGGTCCTTCGTAATTGCGACCAACGCGACCGATTCCCGCGGAATCGCATTTCGCAAGCCCCCGCCGTCGATCTCCGCCACGCGAACACCAAACTGACGTGCGGCTCCCCACAGCAGTCGGTTGATCAGTTTGTTGGCATTGGCATGACCGAGATGGATATCCATGCCGGAATGTCCGCCCGTCAGTCCTCGCACAAAAATCCGGTATCCGCCCGCACGATCAGATGCCGGTTCGGCAGAATAAGTTTGGCGCGCCGTTACGTCGACGCCCCCGGCACAACCGATCGTTATCTCGTGGTCGGCTTCGGTATCCAGGTTCAAGAGAATCTTACCGTTGAGCAGCCCTCCTTTGAGTCCTTGAGCACCAGTCATGCCGGTCTCTTCATCGATAGTAAAGAGTCCCTCCAAGGCCGGATGTTCGATATCGTCAGAAGCAAGAACCGTCATGATGCTGGCGACACCGATCCCGTTGTCGGCGCCAAGCGTTGTGCCGCGAGCCTTGACCCAGTCGTCGTCAACGTACATGTCGATCCCTTGCGTCTCGAAATCAAAATCTGTGTCGGCGTTTTTTTGGTGCACCATGTCGAGATGCGACTGCATCACAATCGGAATTCGATTCTCCATCCCGGGCGACGCGGGTTTGCGAATGATCACGTTGCCAACTTCGTCGACCATTGTCTTCAGCCCCAACGACTCGCCAAATTTCCGCGTGAATTCGATGACTCGCGCTTCTCGCTTGGACGGACGCGGAACTGCATTCAGATCGTCGAAATGGTTCCAAAGAGGCGTGGGCAAAAGGTCGCGGACCGACTCAGGCATGGCTAGGTACTTTCATGTGGCGATGGCGAAAACGGTGGGGATGCAACAGCAATGCTGGCTCCAGCAAGAAATACTGGTTCCAGCAAGAAAACAGTGTCGACGCCACGGCACAAACTGTCAAACGGTGTAGCCTGCCCTCCGAGAGGCTCAGCTATATAGGAAGTCGCCTGGCAATCGACTAAATTGGGCCCGCCCCACAGGACACGGTCGCCACGAAAGCG
>JASLRF010000635.1 GCA_030744095.1 Pirellulaceae bacterium
GCCGACCGCTGGTTAGATGGGGATTCGGTTCATGGCCTGCCCAAGGTCCGCGTGCAGAAGCTCGCGCTAAAGAAGAAGAAGAAGGCCAAGACGGAAGAGGGCGAGGGTGAGGGCGAGGCCGCGGCCGAGGACATCGCCAAGACGTAGAATCGCCCGGAGAACCTCTCTGGACGCGTTCAACAAGTCTGGACGCGTTCAACAAGCTGCTGACCTTCACTTTCTCTTTCCCTCGCTTGTTTTTGGGAATTCCTGTATGCGCGTGCGTCTCGAGTATGGCCGAACAGGGTTGGACGTTGAATTGCCGGACGACAGGCCGGTCCGCACGTTAGCCTACAAGGACGCGCCGCCACTGGACGACCCGGACGCCGTCATTCGCCGGGCCTATGCCGCGCCCATCGAGACACCGCCTCTGGAGGAGATCGCCCATCGTCGCAGTGATGCCTGCATCGTAATCTGCGACATCACGCGGCCGGTTCCCAACGAGCTGATTTTGCGGCCAATGCTCGAAACGCTCGAGGCCAGTGGAATCGCGCGGCAAGACATCTTGATTTTGATTGCCACCGGCCTGCACCGTCCCAACGAAGGCGAAGAGCTGGTTGAAATTGTCGGTCGAGAGATTGCCGAGAGCTATCGGATCGAAAACCACCATGGCCAAATTCTCGAAGAACACACGC
Organism: Pirellulaceae bacterium; assembly: GCA_030744095.1. The sequence goes on from JASLRF010000635.1 coordinate 675, forward strand.
ACCTTGGTGATAGCCCGCGCGGCGTTCCGATCTGGATCGATTCACGCTACATCGAAGCTGATCTGAAAATCACGGTGGGCCTGATTGAACCTCACCTGATGGCAGGTTTTTCAGGTGGCCGCAAGCTGATTTGCCCCGGCATTGCAGCACTGGAGACCGTCAAAGTTTGGCATGGTCCGGATTTTCTGGAGAGTCCCAACGCGGATTGTGGGATCCTGCAAGACAATCCTGTCCACGAAGAGAACAGTTGGATCGCTAAGAAGGCCGGCTGTGATTTTATCGCCAACGTGGTCATCGACGCCCAACGTCGGCCACTCGCATTCGTTGCCGGCGACATGGAAGCAGCGTTCCTCAAGGGAGTTGAATTCGTCCGCAGCGTCGTCACCGACACGATTCCCCAAGCCGTCGATATTGTCGTCACCAGCTGTGCGGGATATCCTTTGGACACGACCTTCTACCAGGCAGTCAAAGGCCTGACGGGCGCGCTCCCCATCGTCAAACAAGGCGGCACGATCATCCTGGCCGCCAGCCTGAGCGAAGGCATCGGCAGTCCGGAGTTCCAGAGCCTGTTCCTGGACAATCCCTCTCTGGAAGTGTTCATGGAACGCATCTTGGGCAAAGACTATTTTGTCATGGACCAGTGGCAACTTGAAGAGTTGGCCAAGGTCTGTCGCAAAGCGAAAGTCAAGATCGTCAGCGATGGCCTGGCACCAGAGACAATCAACAGACTCTTCGTCGAATCCGCACCCTCGGTCGAAGCAGCGCTGGCCAAGTCGATTGACGAGTATGGCCAAACCGCAACCGTCGCCGTAATCCCCAAAGGCCCCTACGTGCTATCGCAAATCGCCTAGTGCTCTGTCAAGACTAAGAAGTAGGGTTGTCGAACTTGATTGTCGTGGTTCGCTCCGAGAACTAAACGAATCGATCGCGAGCGATCAACGACTATTTCGCCAGGCGAACATTCTTCTTCGACCCCAAAACCGAAACTGGATGTGGCACAAGGGTACAGCTGCCAATCCTAGTGACCTATAGTTTAGGACACGGATCGCGAAACGGGAACGCGCCGGCTGTCTTGCCACTCGATGCGGATGCAATCGTGAACGACGCGCTGGGAATGCTGGAAACGACGGGCTACACGCCTGCCATGGTCGCGCTGGACGCGATGGAGAAATCCGCAGACATTCGCGTCATCCAGGCCGAGATTAACGACTTCTTGGGGATCATCATCAAACTTTCCGGTTCCCCAGACCAGCTCAACACAGCGCTCGACACGGGATATCGCATCGCTGCCGGCATGGGCGGCCAACCGGTCAAGGATGTGATCAACCGGCCCGATTCTGGAGCCTGGAAAGCGATCGAGAGTCCCTCAGAAAACAACCCGCTCATCCAACAAGACGTCGTTCACTTTCCAACGGCAGCCACCAAGAACCAGAAAAACAGTTTGGAGCAATCAACCGTGACACAAACCACATCCTTCGCCCTCGGCTTTATTGAGACCCAGGGGTTCACCGCGGTGTTTGAAGCGATCGACACAGCCTGCAAGGCAGCCAGCGTCGAAGTCGTGGGCAAGGAGAAACTTGGTGGCGGTTATGTCACAGTCGTCATCAAGGGGGATGTCGCCGCGGTCAACGCAGCCATCGAAGCAGCCAGGTGCAAAGTCGACGGACTGGGAACTCTGATCGCCGCACACGTGATCCCGCGACCAAGCCAGTCCGTGTTGTCGCTGTTGCCGAAAGTGTAGTTCAGCACATTGCCCTGGTTCGCGGAGAGGCTGTGAATTAATCGAGTTTCAATCAAGTAGGCCGGATCAAGCTCAGCGCAGTTCGAGCTCAGAATGGGTCAAAGCGTTGGTATTGCTCCGCGAACCTAAACTAATGTTCGCGGAGCGAACAACGATTATGACGGAGAAGCGACACAGCGGCCGGTGAAACGAATCAGGTGTGACGGCCACTCTTGCTCTACGGAAGCCCAAACGGATTCTCTGAATCGATTGGGGCCGACTGCGTTTCCGCTTTGGATTCACTTCCAAGTTCCGGCACGAAATAGGAACCGCTCGCCGAGTCGCTACGGTGCTGCTCGTCTTGTCGTCTCTTCTCGATCTTACGCAACTTCAAATAGGATCCCCTTTGCAGCCGATCTTCCCTGCCGGTTCCAGCCTCGACGACGATCGCAGATCCATCCAGGAGATGCTTATTCTTGCCGTTGTCCAAGTGGCAACGCATTTGGCACAAGCCGCAACCGACGCACTTGTCTGGCAAGACGACTGGTGCCAAGAAGCCAGACGCTTCGATCGGGAGGCCGTCGTCGTCGAGCTGCGTGTGAACCCGAGTGAACTCGATCGCACCGTAGCCAGCCTTTTCGCATTCATCCACACACAATTGACAAGCTTCGCGATTGGCCAACGGCAAACACGTCTGCTGGTTGACAATCGCCAGGCCCATTCGCGCGACCCGTTTTTCTTCCATGGGCAACGGGCGAATCGCCCCGGTGGGGCAGACCTGCCCGCAAGCATTACAGCTTGGCGCACAGCCCGCCCAATCGGCATTCACCAGCGGCGTCCAGAGCCCTTCAAATCCCTGCTGAAATCCTTCCGGATGCAGCACGTTGTTCGGGCAGGCTTTGAAGCATTCGCCGCAGCGGATGCACAGCTGCAGAAAGTCCTGTTCAGGAACACTACCTGGCGGGCGAACGGGAACGATGGCGTCTGACTCGGATAGCCGCGCGCCCGTTGCCTTGGTGGCCGCGGCGATTGCGCCACCACCGGCTATAGCGGCGGCGGCACCAGCGGCCAGAGACAGGAAACCACGCCGCCCCAACGATGTCTCGCCCGCCGGCAGGTCATTTGCAACCTTCAACTCGACCAGGTTCCAGCGTTCAACGAATTTGATGGCATGCGTTGGACAGACGCCGCCGCAAGTCTGGCAAAACGTACAATCGGTAACGCGCGTGGTGAAGTCTGGTTTGATGGCGTCGAATGGACAGATCTCGATGCACTTATTGCAGTTGATGCAAGTCGATTCGACTTTCCTTTCGGTCACGCGAAACAGGTTGCCGAGCGAAAATACCGCGCCGCTGGGGCACACATATTTGCACCAGAACCTGGGACGCAAGAAACCCAATCCAAGAATCAAGGCGAACAGAACGACGGAAAAGACCTGCCCGGTGTTGATCGCAGGGACTAAGTGCCAACCTCGCATTGCGCCGCTCTGCAGGGGCTCAGCTAAAAAGAGTGCGGCCCGCGTGAACACGGGAATCGCCGCCACAAAGCCGGACACCAACACGCCAAACAGGGCGGAGACCAACGTGCCGGCCAACAGGTAGTATTTTAGGTGCACCCACCAACCGTCGTCGGGCACGCGGAGACGTTTCACCCGACTGGCCACAGCCCAATCAAACAGGTCGATTACGGTTCCCAGCGGGCAAAGGTATCCACAAAAGCCGCGTGGAATCAGCACGCAGACAATCAAGATCGCGGCTGCGCCGCTTAGCGACCAAACCCAGCTGCGCGCGGCGAGCGCCGTCGACAAACTTACCAGCGGGTCGATCATCAAGAAAAGTTCGGCCGGCAAGCGTTCTTTGATCGCCAGGTCATCCGCATAGTGAGACGGCCAGCGAGTGGGGTCTTGGTCGCACAGAGCCCACTGACCGTTGCCAATCAGAAACGCATCAAACTCGACGGCGGTCAGGGCGTCCACAGGTACCAAAGCGGCGCGACGTGGTTCGGCCCGAGCCAGTGAGAAGACAGCCGCATCCGCGATGGACGTCTGTCCAACGTCGCTAATAACATACACGTGCCCGCCAGGTTGGACAGGAATCTCGACGTCCCGCGTATGCGAAAAGCGAAACTCACCATCCTCTTGATCAAACTCGGCGAACTTCCAACCAACAGAACGCACGCCTTCGGCCGCGGGTCGCGCGCTATATGGCCAACAGACATAGAAGAACAGCACCAAGAACAGGATCAGGCAAGTCACCTGAACGACGCGGCGGAGCGGCGAAGACAGCACCGAATGTCCGAACCACTTGAGTAGTAGACGAATGTGGCCTGGATTGCCGGTAACGCGATTCGCAAACCACGCAGCCGGTAGCACGCGACGGGCCAATCGGACGACCGGTGCAGTCGGTGTCAGCGTTTCCTTGGCCTTCTTCTTGCGCAAGAATGGAACGTACCAATCCAGACGCATCGCGTCGGCAGTGCTCACCGTGGAAAACAAACCGGTCACGACCAGCAGTCCACCGATGGCCAGCAACGTCATCGCTGCGACCATGCCAATCAACCATGAACTGCTCTGCGCGGCAGATGCAGCGAGCCAGTCCAACTGCCAATTTGCCGCAACGGCTTGACGCCGCGCAACGACGAAGCAGACCACACCCAGCAGCATCAGGACAACGCCCATGACGCGTCGTCGCACTGACGGTCCACCACCTGCGGACGTCATGGCGAGCCCTTGGCCAACGCTTTGGCAGTCGCGTTCACAATCGCCTGTGACGTAATTGTGGCGCGGCTCGTCGCGTCGATTCCTTGCACAGACTGCTTCTCCAGAACTTGGCGAGGCGTGTCGGTGAGCGCCGCATAAAACTGTTTTTCGCGATGTTTGATCACCTTGACGGCGGTCATCTGCCCGTTGGCCACGCGAACTTCAACCTCTAAACTCCCGACGTACGCCATGCTCGAGGCTCTGTAAGTGCCATCGGCAACTCGTGCGACGTTGGCTTGGTCGAACAGCTTGATCGCCTCAATGCTGTCTCTGGCGCGACCCTGGTAGCGGATGCCGTGATCCTTGTTTTGAGCGTCCTTCACGTCGAGAACTTTCTGATAGTAGTCAATCGCCCGGGAGAGCCGTCCCGCGGCGCGACACGCATCACCGGCCAGTAGATACGCCTCGTGCGGCTTGCCAATCTTGGCAAACGCTTCGGCCAGCCGTTGCGCCTTGTCCGTTTCTCCCATGTCACCGTACAGTTTGACGGCCTGCAGCGGCAAACGATTTGAAGCCAACATGTCCAGCCCCATCTTCCTATTCCCCATTCGCCAATAACATTCGCCCAAGAGGACACTGTTCATTTCGCCTTTGCCAATTTTGGCTTGGTGAAACCAAAACGCCGCACGCGGATAATCCTGAAACAACTGAAAGTACATCGTGCCGAGCGTCTTCATGTCACGCTGCAACAACACGGGGTCCTTCTCGTGAAGCGTCATCTCGTGGTGAACCAACCGCACACCCGAACGCCAACGGCCGGGATTTGGATTGATCACATCCCACATGTATTGACCGATGTTCTTCTGATTGTTCCAACCTTTGCTGGGCGGCTTCAGCGGCCAGGACAGATCGAGTGATTTGGGATAAGTCAGCGGTGTTGCTGCAAACCAATCAGGTGGCGTACGTCCGACCTTGTCGATCAGCTGAAGAACCTGAGAACGAGTGCGGATGCCCGATGCGCCCGAGACATTCGGCTCGTCAGAAAATGGGGTCAAGACGAACCGCTTGCCTTTCATGGTCACGGCATGAACCTTGTCGAAGGAATACGTCCGCACCAAGGTCCGAGTGCCAATCTTGATCTCAATGTCGAATTCCTTGTCCGCCTTCCGAATCGCCTTGACCGTTCCTTCCGCCTTGGCACCGCTGAGGAACTCAACGATGTCCGCCGCAGCACACCAGCCTGATGACATCAAGCCAGCGATGCAGAAGACGACCGCAAATGTGGGTGCGCGTGGTATCAAGCTGTTAGACCTTCTTATGAATAGGAAACCCGGGGCTTGTCCACGTCTGACCGTTTTTTGTCACAAACAGGGCATCAACTCCAGGAGTCTCGGTGACGAGCTGTCGCCCGGCGTCGAATCCCATCACAAATGTCGCCGTTGATAGCGCGTCTGCGGCGAGCCCCGATTCGGCGACGATCGATACACTGGCCAATTCGGATGCCGACCGACCCGAGTGTGGATCGAACAGGTGGTGCGTCGTGAACGACTTGTCAAAGCTGGTGGCATAGTCGCCCGAGGTTGCCAGGCAACGTCCGGCTAGATTAGCGATGGCGACAAAGGCGTCGGCGTGTCTAGGATGTTGGATACCGACATTCCAGCCATCGCCATCCGAGCCTTGGCCCAACGCGCCAAACTCGCCGGTGTCGATTAACGCTTGATCGACACCATGTCGCCGCAAGGCCTCAGTCGCGCGATCGGCGGCGTAGCCTTGCGCGATTCCGTTCAAAGTGACCGCCGTGCCGGATCGCAGCAACTGGATTCGCCTTTCGGTAACTTCCACATGTCGCCAGTCGACCCGCCGGCACGCTGAGGCGATTTCGGCAGCCGTTGGTTGCGCCCCGCGGGAATGTGCTTGCCAATAGGATTGCCACAACGGCTCAACGGTGACGTCAAATGCTCCCTGCGTCCGTTGTGACATCGCCGCTGCCGCTTCCAAGACTTCGATCAAATAGGGATGCGGATCGTCGCACCGGCCATCTCGATTCAAACGGCATAACTGACTCTCGGGCCGGTAGATGCTCATCACCTGTTCGACCGTTTCCAGTTCGGAAAACGCAGCCTCCAAGGCGGCTGAGGCGATGGCGGTATCTTGGTGTAGTGCCGTCATCGTCACTGTCGAACCAAGGGCCCAAGACTTCCGTTTCACGCGGCACAACGCACCGGTTCGAAAGTCATCTAGACCGTTGTTCTGGTGAAACTTCGAGACCAGCAGGGGCGAGGTGACGGCCAGGCTGGCACTGCCTGAAGCCAAATACAAGAATCGACGGCGGGGAATACACGACATCTGGGCATCTCGTCTGCGGGTGCGGTGGGATCGCAGTAAGTTTACTCGTCGTAAAGGATAAGAGCAACGAGTTTCGGCCCCTGGTGGTGGCGTGGCGATTGTTGGTGGCGGGCCGCCCGGCAGGCTGCGTCCGCCCGAGTGTAGGGCAAGACAGAGCTGCAGTTCGTTACACCGCTGAGCGAGTTCCTGCTCCAGCCTTGCAATCTCATCGGCTTTCCGCTTCTGATAGCCGACTGGGATAGCCACAGCGCCGACCAACAGGCAGACGACCAACAACGTCCTGAGCGAGAACCTTGGCCATCAGCGTTTCGGGGTGTTATTTGTCGGCATCTCTTTCCACTCAGCGCCCGCGAAAACTCCTTCGCAAGATCGCATGCCCTCGGCTGGCGTCTTCTATTCATCTTCGATGGTGGCTAACAGAATCTCCTCGAACCCATTCACGCTGCCGAGGTCTAGGGCCGCCACGACCTTCTCGTGCAAAGCCTCACCGTTGGCTTCGACCAGCAACGTCGTCGGAATTTTTCCTGAGCTGTCGCCGTCACGAGCATCGCGCAAATAACGGTGCAAATCCTGTACGCTCGGCGCTTCCTCTTCCCAGTCCTTCGTGATGACGTGGAACGAATTGAATTCGTCCACTTGAACGGTGACGCGATCCTCGTCTTCGTCAAAGACGGTTTCGACGTGCTGCTCCTCGTTGGGCGTCGGAACCTCGATCGACTGTTGCAACACAAACGCCGCGGTGACCATGAAAAATATCAAAAGCAGGAACGTGACGTCGACCATGGGCGTCATGTCCGTCTTGGTGTCTTCGAGCTGACGCTGAAGCTCGATGGACTCGCACTTCTGCCGTGCGTCCGTCCTAGCCATGGCGACCTGGATGGTCTCGACAAATCGGTTCAGTCCCCCCATGGTCAACTCCTCCAAAGGATTGAGCACTCGACACCGCCCTCAACGAAGGCAAGCAGCGTCGGGCACGCCTGATTCTCCAACGGGACGCGGCTTGAATCAAGTCGATGACCTACGGAACATCACGTTCGTACGGCAGTTTGGCGACGTAGCCGAAGAACCAAAGGTATTTGGCCGCCAGCGTTTCGCGGTGGTGGGTTGGGTGGTCATCTCATTCGGATTCCCTTCGGCCCAGTACGTATCCGACAAGTGCACCACACGCAACGCAAACTGAAACGCAAATGGCCGGAAACATGTTTATGTATGTGTGCGTGTTAGTAATGACCGAGATACCTATGCCGCCCAACGCACCCACCAGTAATCCATACGAAATACCAACCTGAACCGCTACGTCTAATCGTCTTTCGGCCTTCGATCGCTGTCGACGCTTTGCGCGTCTATTCAGCGCTTGTCTCAGTTCGGGTCCTAGGAAGGCTTCGGCTCGTTCGGATTTGTCCAACCCATGCTGCAGTGGCCCCGGTTCAGG
>JASLRF010000636.1 GCA_030744095.1 Pirellulaceae bacterium
TCGATCGCTGGCACATGATCTCGCCAGAAGAGGTCACTGCCGAAGTCGTGGCGGCTCTTCGAGATCAGGATACAGCACGTTTTAAGCGTGTTTTGTTGTCGACGACGGAATTGACGTCACTCGGTCTGGGCCAGGAACGCAAAGAGGAGATCGCCGACCGAATTGACGTCGCGGCTCAAGATTTCGACCGTTTTTCTCGCGATCGTGGGCTCGTCAAACCCAACGCGCGCTGGATCCATTTTGGCGCAACACGACCTGGTTTGCTGCCTGCGGGCACGGATGGATCGAGTCGTGATCTCTTGATCTACGACAATGTGGCAGCGATCGTGGATACGGATGGAAAACACGGTCAGATCGTGATCGGCACCTTGGTGAATGTTGGTGAACAGGCGTGGCGCGTCATCGATCTGCCGACGGGGGAAGCCTCGGGCGGTTTTTACACATCGATCGTAGGCCGAATGGGTACCAGCAATAACGTCGATCAGGGCGTCGACCGTCAAATGCAGGAGCTGCTCGCTAAACTCGAGAAAACGGACAAGCAGTTGTCCGTCGTGACTGCCCCTCTGGAACTTGCCAAGCTGAATGCAGCACGAGCTGATCTGTTGGAAGAACTGGCCAAAAAGTCCGTCAAGCCGAAGGAACGTGAGACCTGGATTCGACAATTCGCCGACACGGTCAGCGCTGCTTTTCAATCCGGCGAGTATCCGCAAGGTGCCCAACGACTGCGATCGATGCTGGGCAACCTCAAGCCAGGCCGCGACAGCGATGACTTGATTGCGTTCCTGACATTTCGCTATCGCACGGCGGACTATAGCCGCACCCTGCAGGCACCGAATGCGGACTTCTCGAAGGTCCAAGAGAAATGGCTAAAGGACCTGCAGGAATTCGTCAGCGATTTCCCGAAATCGCCCGACGCCGCCGAAGCCATGTTGCAGCTGGCTATTGCCCAAGAGTTTGCTGGCAAGGAAGACGAAGCCTCGATCTGGTACGGGCGCATTGCCAAGGACTTTCCCAATTTACCACTCAGCGCAAAAGCAACTGGCGCCAGGCGGCGTTTGAGTTCGGTTGGCCAAACGATTTCGCTGAAGGGAACAAGTTCCACCGGAAGTCCGATCGACTTGGCCAGTTACCGAGGCAAAGTTGTCTTGATTCACTATTGGGCAACGTGGTGTGAACCCTGCAAGGCCGACATCGAGGTGATCAAGAAAGTGCAGGACAAATTGGCGATCGGTGGTTTTACAGCCATCGGCGTGAATCTGGATCACACCAAGGCTGCGATGACGGAGTATCAGCAGTCCCAACGACTTACTTGGCCTCAGTTGTACGAAGCCGGCGGCCTGGAAAGCCGTCTGGCTAACGAATTGGGTGTCGTCACCTTGCCAACCATGTTGCTGATCGACAAGACAGGCCGCGTCGCTCGACGCAACATACACAGCGGCGAACTCGAAGCGGAGATCTCGCGATTGCAGAAATGAACAGGTCGCTGGCTGTGGCTTGGGAATGGGTTGACAAGTTTTCGGCCCCTACGGGGAAAAACTTGTGAATCACAATGAGGGCTTGGGAACCCGGCGTCCGCGTCAGGGGGCAACAAGTCCCGGACAGTTGATCGTAAGTAGCCGCCATCCTTCGCGTCCAAGCTCGAAAATCGCTGGAAAACTCTACCCGCAAAAGCGTGCTGATTGTAAGAATTACAACGATTGCACGAAGCTGGTCGGTAAGATCGTCTCGGCCGCGTTGCGGAAGTTGGCGGAAAAACACGATTTTCCGACGTTCCGCTCGGAATCGCCTGAAGCGGCACGCGAGTCGCACCAGCGTGGGATGCGACGTTGTGCATTTGTTGCACGACAAGCGTTTCAGGAGGAAACCGGCGAGCGCCCATGATGTGGTTAGACAACGAGGCAGTTATCGTTTGCGTATCGGTCTTGGTGCAGATCGCGGGGATCGCCAGCATGGTGATCGCTCGGATCAGCGAATGTTCAGCCAAGAAATGCGGCTACCAGACTTTCTTCTTCGCAACGCTCTTGCTTGTTGGCGTTTTTAGCGCCTTGATGATCCGGGCCGGCAGCGATTGCAGTGTTTTCTGCGCGGCAACGCTGCCCGTGATGGTCGTAGGTGCCACTTTGGACATGCGGTCGAGTTCTCCAGACACTCCATTTTGAGCAACCGGAACTGGTCGTCTCTGCCCAGCGTCGGCGGGTCGACGGAAAACTCGTGTAATGTCGCATTCTTGGGCTTGTTCGTGCGATATTCCCTGAAGATCGGCAAAATCCAAAAAAACCTACCTATCCGCACGACCCGCAACCGACAACTTATATCAGGCAGGTTTCGTCTGAAATCAAGGTTGCGCAAGGGGGACATCTCGCGACCGTAACGAGAGTGCCGTCGACGGACGGCTCATCCCCATACCATTCTTGGTGCCAAACGGTTTGCCTCGTCCAATTCGGGCGTGAAGGAAACTAATCGACATACTCCCGCAGACCCTTTGTTCGCTCGGGATCACCACATTGCACCCAGCAATGTTGTGGTGGGCACCGGGCGAAGGACAAGCGGACCACAAGCACAAACGATTGCTAGGAGGTCAGCCATGCGACGTTTCTTTTTCGGTTTGGCGGTATTCGCGTTGGCGGCACCAATGCCGTTGTTGGCGGAAACCACCGACCGTCAGATCGCACAACAGATAATCAGTCTTCTAAAAAGCCAGAAGGAAAATGGCGAACTGAAGGGATTCAACCTGGACCTTCAGGTGGAAGACGGGGCGGTGTACCTGAAAGGATTCGTATCCGAACGGGAACAACGACGCAAAGCCATTGAAGCTGCGCGCCACGTGAAAGGCGTCAAGCAAGTCTACAATGAAATCGAAGTCAAGCACACAGAGTCTCCGGAAGCCAAGCCGCTTGGGGATGGCGCTCCTGCCAAGAAGTTAGAAGTAAAGACGGTGAACGCACCATTTGCGACTCCTCCCGAGCCGCCTCAATTGGTGGTCGATATGACTGCCGAGGATGAAGAGCCGGCCATGGCCACCAAGCTTTCCGCGAAAGACCGCGAAATTGGCGGTTTGCTGGAAGCCGAGGTGACTGAACCCGCGGTGACTAATCCCGCGGTGACTAATCCCGTTTTGGCCAAAGCTCCCGTCAATGTGTTCCGAACGCCACAGACAATTCAAGTGGTCAACGAACAGCCGATTGGAGGGAACCAAGTCGCACCGGTACGAACTGCACGTGAAATCACAGAAGCGATCGTGAAGCAATATCGCGTCGCGATGGCCCGTGGCGAACTGCAGGGCTTTGGCATCGATGTGCAGGTAAAGCAAGGTGTCGTCTGGCTCAAGGGAACCGTCTCGAGTCCCGCTCAACTGACATATGCCATCGAAGTTGCTCGTGACGTGCAGGGTGTCAAAAAGGTCGTCAACGCCTTGGATATCTCTGGAAGCGAGGACATGAAAGTCGTGTCACATGAGAGATCGGACGCTGGTGTGCAGCACGCATTTCGGCAAGACTCGAGTCCATCTGCTAGCGACGGTGAGGCCGAACGCATCGCCAAGGAAGTTGTTGCCGGTCTTAATAAGCAAAAGCAGGAAGGTCTGCTGACCAACTTTGGCATCGATGTTCAGGTCGATCAGCGGACCGTTTGGATGTCCGGATATGTTAAGGACTCTGGGCAACACATTCGGGCGTTGGACGTAGCCCGCTACGTTCCAGGTGTTGAAAGGGTCGTAAACGACTTGAAGATATGGGGTCAGGGCACGCCCTTGCGTCCTGTGAACGTCACGCCAACACAAGGGGTGAGTTCGCAGCCAGTGATTGGCCAACAGGTTCTGAATTATCAGATGGTTCCCGTCCGGTATGTGCCAGTACAGGCCATGCAAGCATCGAACCAAACACCCATGGCATTCGCGCCGGCTCGTCCTGCCAGTCATGCGATGATGCAGCCTGGCCAACCGGTTCCAATGACTGGCAATGCTGGCGTTGGCATCGCCCCAGCTCGGTTCGATCACCCCCAGATGCCCGGCTATGCCTGGCCCAGCTACGCACCATCTCCAAATTATGGTGCGGTGACGTATCCAAAACAGTACTCGCCAAGTGCCTGGCCCTACATCGGTCCGTTTTACCCTTACCCCCAAGTTCCTTTGGGGTGGCGACGGGTGACATTGGAATGGGATGACGGTTGGTGGAACTTGAAATTCAAGAACACTCGTATGCACTAGAAGAACGGTGAGGACGCAAAGGCAAACCCCCGCCTGCTGCTAGCAGAGCGGGGGTTTTTTCTTCTTGAGCGGTGATTTTCGGAATCTTCGGCATTATCGGAAAAACCCACAAGTTTCGCCCAGATTGACACGATACCTAAGTTCTAGACACCGGAAGTGGCTCGGCGGGCTGGCGTAACGTGCCTTTTGAGCGGTCACATTCGTGCGGAAAACTGTCCTCGCAAGGAAGAGAATCGATGTCTTATCGTTCGACTAGCGGATGCCTTGGCTTGCTATTTGCCATCTTGGCGTTGACCAATACCGGGTGTGTTGGCATCACCACGGGGCCATCTCTTGGCATTTTCAGCATTCCAGTGCCTATAAGTCCATATTTTCAGGACAAGGCGGAGGATCGGCATTGGATCGAAGAACGCTACGAGTCGGTTCCCATCCTTGGGCCACTGACGTCGGGAGGGCCGGTTGCCGCGCTCGACCCGCCAAGTGACGACGAAGTTATTCGGGCCATGGAGAGAGCCAGGCATTTTGAAGGCGGATTGCCATTTCTTCATGAGAAACAATGGAATAACGTTCGGATCGTCAAGAAGAGGATCTCGGACTACGTTGATCCGCCGCGATTCTATCCGCTGATCGGACCCGCTCAGCTGCATCACGCACATTACAAGTGTACGGTCTACTTCTCGGAAACCACTCACGTTGGTTGGCCCGTGCCACATACGCTGACGAATGAGGATGCCGTCGAAGTCCTCTACATCGACCACAACCACTTCCACATGGTTGGCAACGTGGACAGCGGGCAGAACACGCCGTATTAAGAGTCAAAGCCGAAGGGAAACGATCAAGGCCCACGGACAATGTTCCGCGGGCCTTTTTTGATGGAGTTTCACCTAACCTGATTTTCCCGTTCCAAGTGGTCCGACAATCGGTGGACGATTGGTACGCCCCTGTTCATGCCAGCCGAATATCACATGAACCTATTCGCTAGTCTGACCACGCGCTGCGCAGCTCGACCAGAACCAGACTACCCTGTCAGATCGAACCGAATACGGGCTGCCACGTAGAAACGCAGCCACATCGGGTGAAGTGAAGATTGCCGCTGCGCGAGGGAAACGCAAACCGAAAGGAAGTTGGCATGATGGTCTGGTCTAGTTTGTTGGTGCTATTAAGCCTCTTAGAAGCGAATCCAGCGGAGCCCTCGCATTGGCCCCAATGGCGCGGACCGACTGGGACCGGGGCTGCCGACGATGCCGAGCCGCCGGTCGACTGGAGCGAGACAGAAAACGTACGTTGGAAGGTGGCCTTGCCGGGGCGCGGACATTCGACGCCCGTCGTCTGGGGCGACCGCGTTTTCGTGACGACGGCCGAGCCCTTTGGTGACCAGCTACCACCACGCACCAGTGGCGCTCCCGGTGCACATGACAATCGATCGGTGACCCAACGACATCGTTTCGTGTTACTTTGCCTCCAACGCCGCGATGGTAAGACGCTTTGGCGGCGCGATCTTCATGAAGCGCTGCCGCATGAAGGAGGCCATAATACCGCCAGCTTGGCCTCAGCCTCGCCGCTGACCGATGGCCACCACGTGTTCGCCTTTTTTGGATCGCATGGTCTGTTCTGTCTGGATCTGAACGGCACACCCGTCTGGAACAAGCAACTCGGACGGATGAACTCGAAGCACGGTCATGGAGAAGGTGCTTCCCCGGTGTTGTACAAACAGACCCTGATCGTAAACTGGGACCACGAGGGTCAGTCGTTTGTCGTTGCCTTGGATAAATCGACGGGACGGGAATTATGGCGAGTCAAACGCGACGAAGTCACGTCTTGGGCCACGCCAATCGTGGTCGAACATGCAGGCAATCCTCAGGCGATCATTTGTGGTACGCAGCGTGTTCGTGCGTACGATCTGAAGACGGGAAAGACGATCTGGCAATGTGGTGGAATGTCAGCGAACATCGTGGCCACCCCGGTCGCCGGGAACGGCATGGTGTTCGCCGGCAGCAGCTATGAAAAGCGTGCCCTGCTGGCGATTCGGTTGGCGGATGCGACGGGCGATATCACGGGCAGCGATCAAGTGGCTTGGCGACGAATTCGCGGCACCCCGTACGTACCTTCGCCGTTGTTATACGAGGGCGGTTTGTACTTTTTGACCCACTATCAAGGCATCCTGACCCGCGTCAATGCCAAGACCGGCGAAGACGAACCTGGCGCGTTTCGACTGAGCGGAATTCGAAACGTCTATGCATCGCCAGTCGCCGCGGCTGGCCGAGTCTACATCACCGACCAAGACGGCGCCACACTGGTGATCAGCGCGGATGCCCGCCCAAAAGTTCTGGCCCTAAATCACTTGGACGACCAGTTCAGCGCGTCGCCCGTGCTGGTCGACCGCGAGCTAATCCTCCGCGGCCATAACTACCTGTACTGTCTGGCGGAATCAGCAGTGAATACAGACAATTGACCGCGGTCCCATGGAAGGGGCTACGGTCTGCACGACCAGTCTCGCCAGACCTTTAGTTCGCGTCGCAACGGACGCAAGTCGCATTGTCGTCGCTGCAGATCGCCGTGTCAAAACCACGTCGCCCTTGTCGGACGGACTCAAAGGCGTCTTCCACGCTGACTGGCATCGTCTGCTGCCTCTCACCGTGTTCGAGCCGTGTCGAGCGACTTGATTGAAAGGCGCTAGTTCTAATTCCACAGATTGCAAAAAGCCCTCATCGGTTCCTTGCCCAGTTTATCCGCCGCCACCCAAGAGCTATCCTGATGCTCGTTACGCCATCGCGCCAACTCATCGTCACGCCATTATTCGTGCTGGAACAAGAACCGCGCCGTTGTGGAGAGAATCAACACAAGGCAAAGCGATGGACCTTTCTCGATACTGGATAGCGAATCGAATGCAAACGGCCGAATGCTTGAAACATGTCCGTCATATTGCCTTGGACTTGGATGGCACGATCTATCAAGGAAGCACTGTTTTTCCTCAGGCGATACCGTTCTTGGCCGCATTGTCCGAGTTGGGAATCGGATATAGTTTCATGACCAATAATTCGTCGCGCAGTACACAGCACCATATACGACAGTTACATGAATTTGGGATCTCGGCCAATTCAACAAGTCTATTCACCTCGACTGCTGCCACGGTGGATTACCTTCATCAAAGCATGCCAGACGTTGGCCGGTTATTCGTTCTGGGGACAGACGAGATGCAGGCCGAGATTTCGGAGCATGATTTCACCTTGACCAACGATGATCCATGCGACGAACCCGACGCGGTCGTCGTCGGTTTCGACACGCAACTTGCCTATAACCGTCTCTGCCGAGCTGCCTATTGGATTACCCAAGGAAAGCCGTTCATAGCGACCCATCCGGATCGCATTTGCCCAACCGATGAGCCAACGTTGCTGGTCGATTGCGGGTCGATTTGTGCGGCGCTCGAGCGGGCAACAGGTCGCCAGCCAAAGGTAGTGCCCGGCAAACCGGACCGACGGATGTTAGACGGCTTGATGCGGCGGCACCGGCTTCATCGTTCGGAAGTGGCGATGGTCGGCGACCGACTCTACACCGACATGGCCATGGCGCGGGCTGCCAACGTCACCGGCATCCTCGTTCTCACGGGGGACACAACAGCAAACCAGGCTGCCACACACGACGAACAGCCGGATCTGGTCGTCGAGGACCTTGGAGTCTTAGAGAATCTACTCAGACAATGCCCAGGTGCAGGGCAGGGATGACGGGAAATCTGTCCACAATTCATCGAGATCGGCTTGCCCAATGTACCGATGGGCCAGCTCGAAGGGATAAAGCAAAAATGAAACTACCTGAGACCGAGTTGAGTTGGGTTCTACGACGACATCGCACTCGCCCGATTCTGACGTTGTGCTGCGGGCTGTTGACGCTGCTGGTGACCAGTGATGGTGCGCGCGGCCAACTGATCGTCGCTCACCGCGGCGCTTCATACGATGCGCCGGAAAATACACTCGCAGCATTTCGTCTTGCCTGGCGACAGGGGGCAGACGGTATTGAAGGCGATTTCTACCTCACCAAGGATGGTCAGATCGTTTGCATTCATGATGCTGACACGAAGCGTACCGCAGGGGTAAGTCGGCAAGTTGCCAAATCGACGCTTGCCGAGTTACGAGAGTTGGATGTAGGGCGATGGAAAGATGAAGAATTTGCTGGAGAGAGGATGCCCACGCTTCAACAGGTCCTGGCAACGGTTCCCAACGGCAAAAGCATCTTCATTGAAATCAAATGTGGTCCAGAGATTGTACCAGCCCTGCGAGACGTTCTCTCTCGTGCGGAGCTTGACTCGCGACAGATCGCCGTCATTTCGTTTCAGCAGGATGTGATTGCGGCAACAAAGCAACAACTTCCAGACATCAAGGCATATTGGCTGACGGGATATAAACAGGATAAGGTCACTCACAAATGGCAACCGACGATCGACCAGATCCTCAAGACGTTACAACAAACGGGCGCCGACGGGCTGGACACCAATGCCCATGCGAGCGTCGTCGATGCCGACTTTGTGAAGCGACTGCGCCGTGCCGGAATGGATTTTCACTGCTGGACGGTCGATGATCCGGTGATGGCAACTCGCCTGCAGTCCCTGGGCGTGACTTCGATTACAACGAATCGACCCAAGTTTCTTCGCCAAGAGTTGCCCACCAGCGGTCTTTACCAATACCTGGATGTTCATTTGAAGCTGGATGGCGATCTCAAGGATGCTTCGCCACATCATCGCCATGCCGACCTCGCCGGAAGCCATGGCGTGCCACCCATTTTTAAACCTGCTGTTTTCGGTCAAGGGCTCGATCTTCAGAAGAACAATGGCACGCCGTCGGTGCAATACAAGCTGCCTCCCCAGGGAAGCATCTGCTTGTGGTACTATGCCCGTGACTGGTATGACTACCAGACCGTTTTGGACAACACGATTCACCGCCAGGCATGGGAATTGTGGATCTATCGGACTGGGCAAGCCAGGTTTCGGATCAACCCTGGAGGTGCCGTTGTCTCGCACCAATTCCATCCAACCGGTGATGTCAACGAGTGGCATCACATTGCCCTCACCTGGGATCGCCACGACGTGACAAAGCAGGCTTTGCAGCTCTACGTCAATGGGCATCCGAGCGATTCATCGGGCTGGGAATTGACGCCATGGACGCCGCCCGGCGCCCGATTCTATTTGGGTGGCGGCAACGATGGGAATACTCACGGCAACGGCATGTGGGACGACGTGGCGGTCTTTCGTAGGATACTTTCACGTGCTGATGTGCGGCAGATCATCAGCGCTGGCGTGCAGAGCTTGAAGCCGGTTGTGTCCGTCGATTCGACCAAAGGACTACGGCGCTGATGTTCATCAATCAACCAGTCATCGATTGGCACTGATAATGGCACCTTTCCTGTACGCATACGTTGTTGGTGGTCTCGTCTTTTGCACCGGGCTCTTCTTTGCATGGCGAGGGGGACAGATCAACGGGTCGTCGCGAGGTGTGCGTAACCTGCTCGTCTGCCTGTTCGTGGCAATGTTCTTCATGACAATCCAGGGGTATCTTCAATTCGCCCCAATGGAGACGTTGCCGGGTGAAACCTATACGGGAGGCGCCGAGCATGTGATCGAGAGTGCCGGGAACGCACACGGCGAGCCGATTGACTATGCCATCATGGTTGTCTACTTCGTAGCGATTCTCGTCGTGGGTACGTGGTTTTCCCGGAGGCAGAAGACGACCAAGGACTTCTTTTTTGGCGGGCAACGTTTCTCCTGGTGGCTCATCTCTTTCAGTCTTATCGCCACCACCGTCGGCTCGTACAGCTTCGTCAAGTATTCCACCAAAGGGTTCGAATTTGGACTCTCTAGCAGCCAGACCTACCTGAACGACTGGATCTGGTTTCCATTGCTGGTCTTCGGTTGGCTTCCCATTCTGTACTTCTCGCGCGTCACGTCGATCCCCGAATACTTCGAGCGGCGATTTGACAGACGCGTTCGTTTGTTGGCGACCATATGCGTTTTGGGCTATCTGATTGGTTACGTCGGCGTGAACCTGTTCACGATGGGCAAGGTACTCAATGCGCTGTTGGGCTGGGACATCCCAATGGCGACACTGCTCGTTGCCGTGATCTCCTGCACGTATGTTACCGCCGGTGGACAGACCAGCGTCATCATGACTGACCTGCTTCAAGGAATCATGCTGCTGTTGACTGGTGCTCTGATCCTTTTCCTGGCGGCCGACCATCTTGGCGGATTCACTGACTTCTGGCGTCACTTGCCACGATCACACCGTCTGGCGTATCCGAACTTCAATGAATCGGCGAGTTTTCCTGCCGTGGGGATTTTCTGGCAGGACGCCATTGCGAATAGTGCAATGTTCTACTTCCTCAACCAAGGCATCATGATGCGATTCGTGGCCGCCAAGTCACTCGCCGAAAGTCGCAAAGCGGTGCTGGCATTGGTCGTCGTACTGATGACCGTTGGAGCGTGCGTGGTGGGTGGAGGCGGGTGGGTGGCCCGGGCGCTGGTTCACGCTGGACAGTTACCCGCGGACATCCAACCAGGCCAGGCGTTCTATCTAGCAACTGAATTTGTTAGCCGACCCGGCGTATTCGGTCTGATTCTAGCGGCGCTCACCGCGGCCCTGATGTCCACGGTCGATACGCTCATTACCGCCGTGTCGGCCATCGTGGTCAACGACATCTACAAGCAATACGTCTCTCCAAGTTCGGATGACCGGACGCAACTGCGTGTGGCGAGAATATCGTCGATTGCAGTGACAATTCTGGGTGTCGCGCTGGTGCCTTTGTTCATGAGTTTCGATTCGATCTACGATGCCCACGGCGCGTTCACGGCCGCCATTACGCCACCATTGGTCGTTACGTTGCTTCTAAGTGTCTTCTGGAGGCGTTTTACTCGCACCGCCGCATTGTGGACGATGGCCGGAGGCACAGCCGCCATTGCGTTGTCATTAGCTGTTCCAGAGGTCATTACGCCTTTCGCCCACGGTGTGCCAATGAAGGATCTCGCCGACGATGCTGGATTGTTTGAGGGGATGAAGCAATATAAGTTCATGCGAGCGTGTTATGGGATCTGCGTCTGTTCCGCGACGGGAGTTGTCGTTTCACTATTGACCAAGCCAGAGCCGCTGGAACGCCAACGTGGACTCGTCTGGGGTACGATGGCCGATGCGCTTCGCTCATTCAAGGGCTCGCCCGGAAGGGAATCTGAGGTCTCTCGCGCCCGCGCCCTGCCGATTGCTGCGGTAGAGGGCCTATCGTCGCCAGGAGACGCGTCTCGCCCGCCC
>JASLRF010000637.1 GCA_030744095.1 Pirellulaceae bacterium
GTAAGTTCTTCTTCATTTGCAACGTCAACGCGGAGGATGCGGATCTCTTTCGCAGTTGCCGGGTCGGAGGCAGCTTTCACAAACGGCTTGCGTCCGAACAAGATATTACACACGTTTCGGTCACCAACGCCGACCGCCATGACGACGTGCGTCTCTTCGATCTTTGCGACTTCGGCTTCCTCAAACTTCGCTGTTTCCACCATCAGTTTCACCTCATCTTCGAATCAAAGACGTCAGTATGTGGTTTTGGTGATCGCTTCGTCCACCCATCTCTTGCTCAGCAAGCAACAAAAGTTGGCTGTTTTCTCAAGTTGACCGGTCTTACATACTGTCTGTCATGCGATGATCTCTCGAATCGGCTTGCCCCAACCGACTTTACAACATGACTTGCACCGATAAAGACGAAGCTCACGAATAATCCGGGCCAGCCCATGGGGATTGCATGGCGGGCCAACCCATGGGAAGGGCGGTAGGGACGGTGGAAACAGCCCCCATGGATCGGTGTTTCACGGTGGCAATGAAGGGCCGATCCTCACCAGCTAATCCACCAGATCAAGGCCAGTAGAGATGCGACAATGACGCAACCTTTGACGCTCAGCACCCGTCGTCCGTGTGAGTCTTGGGGTTTGACCTTGGATAGCCCCCGCCTCCACCTCTCGAACACGCTTCGGTGCTTCCCACCGACTTCGCAACCAACCAAATAGCCTGACTCATATGACATCTTCCACTGGCTTACGGCCCTTATCTCCAACACCTCGCCGTGGCCATCGTCGAGCAAGATTCTGATCGGCTGATTTGGCTCGACTGCATCGTCGGACGCAAAGCGAAGGCCCGCGGCGGAATAGTCAAGCAAAGTCGCACAAAATGGACTCGGATTACAAGCCAACTGCACCATTGTCTGCATTTTGGTATCGCTCCGAGGCCATTGGCGCCGGTCGACACCACCAGCGGTGGCGAGCCTGTCCACGTCGTCAATGATGAGTTGAGTTGCGAATGCACAACCAAAAAGCCAGGCTTCATCACCGTCACCTTGGCGAATCCACCGTACCTCTGCGTCCATGGCAAAATCAATGTCCAACTCGGTCGACTGGAATTGCAGTTCGACAGGTTCACCAAACACAAGTGGGCCCGAGGTCGATAGCTTCATGCCGCTAACCGATACGTCCAAGGGGCGGGCGTCTAAGACCTCATTTGAGTCACTCGCTGAACTGCGGCGGACGAGAATTCTCAGATCACCGGAATTCTCGGGTCTTTGGGCTGCGTCTTCGATTTCGACGCGTCCGTCTTTGCGAGCTTCTGGTTGAACTGCCGTTGTCATCACAAGCCCGTCATTTGAAGTGCCATGTCAGTATTCCAAAACGTAGATCGCTCAGGGCAGATGGGAACTGCAAGAGCCAACGAAAGCAGTTCTAAAAGGAGTACACTGTGACGATTCTATCAGTCGTGACGGCCCTGTCCGGGCAACGCGTCGACCGCGGTGACCACCTGGCGAACCTCGATATTGATAACGCTAACGTCTTTCACCCTCTACAATGGACTTACAGCTGCCACAACACACATGCACGCCCTCGACTGTCACGGTGCCGGCCCAGCAAAGCTGGGGGAATAAAAAACAAAGTTGTCAGCGATATTACGTAAACTCCGGCGGTTCGCATTGCCAAACTCTCCGAAGAAGAAAGGGCTCCGTTTGAACTGCTATTCAGCGCAAATTCCCGCCTTGGACCCGGCGGCGTATTCCTCAACCGGAGGCCGTTGATGATCGCATCAGTTCGCAGAAAAGGCAGCGGATTGCTGGTTAATGTCCAGAGGAAATGGGATCGGCGGCAAAAAAAACTCGAAAAGAGATTCTCTCCCAGCGTTGAATTAGGCACAATCATACGGCTACCATTGGGGAGCACGGTTCGCGCCTAACGAGCGTCCTGCCCAACCTACCTTGGTTCCAAGCACCCACCTAGATGCTCCACAATCAAAGGACTCTGCCGTAATGCGACAACAGTCTGCTGCAGGGATTCTTGCACTCACTTCGGTGTCTGTAAATTCACAGCCTCTCTGCGAACCTGGCGACTATTCGGCAGAACGATCAACGACAAGAAAATCCTCCGCCATCCAACGAGCCATCGGATGTACAGCAGTGAACACAAATTGAGTCGTCGCTCGTTGCTAGGAGCTGCCAGCGGCACGTTTTTGGGCTTTCAAGTTCGGCACCTGCTGGCGCTCGAAGGAACCAGCCATCCGAAAAACGCAGAGCATGTCATTCTCTTTTGGAACGGCGGCGGCATGTCGCACATCGACACCTGGGACCCTAAACCAGGACGTCCCACGCAGGGCGAATTCGAGGCGATTCAGACTTCCGCGCCGGGTGTGGAGATCTCTGAGATCTTCCCCAATCTCGCCAAGCAGATGCATCATGCTGCCTTGATCCGGTCGATCGCCGGCACACAAGGAGCGCACGAACGCGCAACATACAATCTCCAAACGAGCTACAATCAGGCGGCAAACTTGATTCACCCAGGTTTGGGCTCGGTGGTGGCGCATGAGAAGGATGGACTGGACGACCTGCCCGCCTATGTCACGGTCAGTGGACAGGCACCGTGTTCGACCTACCTTGGACAAAGCTGCGAAGCCTATTTTGTCGGCAACCCAGGTGAACGCGATCTGTCTCTCGCTTTTCCAGAAGGTATTCTGCGTGAGCGAGGCAACAAGCGTCTGGAACCGTTGACCCGATTCAACTGTCGATTTGCCACCAACAGGAACGATGGAAAACTCGCAGCGACGGCAACGTCCATCGACGATGGCGTGCGTCTGATGCGCAGCCCGGCACTCAAGGCATTCGACTTGGATAGAGTTCCCGCGTCGACCTTAAACCGTTATGGCGACACGCCTTTTGGGCGTGGTGCCATCCTGGCGAAACAGCTGGTTGAAACGGGCGTGCGGTTTGTTCAGGTGAATCGCGGCGGCTTTGATACCCACAGCAACAATTTCCCAGCCATGCGAAACCACGGCAGCGTGATGGATCCGGCCTTGGCTTCGTTGGTCGAGGATCTGGCGGATACTGGTATGCTGGAAAACACGCTGGTCGTTATGCTCAGCGAATTCGGCCGAACGCCACGAATTAACGACAACGCGGGACGTGATCATTTTCCGTCGGTGTTTAGTTGTTTCATGGCTGGCGGTGGTATCCGTGGCGGAACCGTCGTCGGCTCGTCCGACAAGAACGGTGAGAAACCGGCGGAAAGACCCGTGCATGTGCCCGATCTCCACGCGACGCTCTGCCATGCCTTGGGAATCGATAGCACTAAGGAGGTCATGACACCCCTCTTGCGACCAATGAAGTTGGTGGATGGGGGGACGCCGATCGGCGAGTTGTTTGGCTAGGTCGGCAATCGACGGTTGCCAGCGTGCGTTGCACGGAGGTTTAACGCACGACAATGGTAAGAACTCGAAAGCTTGTTTCGGGTCCTTGGTTAGAATAGACAGTGATGTGCGTTGTGTTCCTCGACTTCCACCTGATCGGTGTGCCTTCATGTGTCACAAATCCATTTTGGTGTTGTTTACCTTCGTCATCTTTTCGAGCAGTTTCGTGCGCGGCGCGGCCGGCCAAGAGCCTGCGGCAGAGACTGTCCCAGTGCGTGGATCGTTGATTGAGGATCGCGCGGCGCGGAAGCTGATTGAAGCTGGTGATGCGCGATACGAAGCCGAAGAGACCAAGAAGGCGGTCGAGATCTGGCAGTCCGTGATCGAACGCTATCCACGTAGCCGCGTTCGTTTCCAAGCCCACATGCGGTTGGGAACCTACTACTTGGAACGCGACCGCGCATTTGAAAAGGCGCGCGTGCAGTTCGAGGCGGTAACGGCCGATGAGAACCGGGACGAAGAGCAGCGTGCCGAGGCCACACTGAAAATGGGCATCTGCTTCTACGAAGCTCGCAACTTCGGCAAGTGCTTCCAAGTCATGCGGGATGTGATCGAACGCTTTCCCGTCAGCGAAAACGTAAACCAGGCCTACTACTACATCGGTCTGGGGCATTTTCAGTTGCAGCATTACAGTCGCGCCATTGCGGCTCTGGAGAAAGTCGGCACGGCCCTGTCCAGCGACGATCGTCAGGTCCGCAAGGTTGAAGCGGGAAAACGACTGTTCGTGAAAATTGAAGATGCCGACCTGGCGGCGACCGTACAGGGAGAGCCAATCAAAGTCGGCTGCGAGGCGTCCAGCGGTGACGTCGAGACCGTGCTCTGCTATCCCGTCGGTCGAAACGTGCGAATCGTCTTGGGTAGTGTTATCACTCGGCTAGGTCGCCCGCAAAAGAATAATGGCACGCTGGAAGTCAAGGGGGACGACCGAGTCAAAGTGACCTATATCGACCAGCATACTGCTGACAAGCAACTGAACAGAGAAACACTGCACGAAGTCGCTGTCGTGGGCGATGCGATCGTGACTATCACCGATGGAGCTTTCAGTGAGAGCCTCCAAGGCGTGGTGCTCGGCAAGACGGTCAACGTCCAAGCCAGCGACCCGGACCGTGACCTGACCGATGGTGCCGATAAATTGTCGGCTATCTTGGAGGTGCATCGCGCCAAGACCGACGAAGAACTAGAAGCGGAAGCGATTGCCGCCTTGAACAAGGACGACACAGCACCAGACTCAGACGATGTCGATGAAGATGGCCAGCCGCGGATTGATCCGTTCAAACTGATTGACCGTGCCACGATCCAATTGAACGAAGCCGCCGTTACTCGCTCGCTTGATGGCTTGGATGAGACCAATGGGAGCGACGAAGCCATTGATGTTGAAATTGCCGCCGATGACACGGCAGAATCCGCCGCGGAATCGCCCGACGACGATTCGATTCACAGTGGCGTGTTCCGCGCCACTGTCCCTCTGGCTCGCGCCGACGAACCGATCAAGGATGACAAGATCCTCCAGGCGTTGCCCGGTGACATTGTCCGCCTGGTCTACTTGGATCAAACCAATACCACAGATAGTGTCCGCCAGGTGCAAGTCGACGCCAAGTGTATTGAAGGCAACCTGGGCGGCGTCCGCATCACGCGATCACAGATCGCCGATGGCGAATTGCGAATCAAGACACGTTTGAAGACGGCGGACGCACTGACCAATATCGGCAATCGCTACAAGGAATTTGGTCTCAAAGACAACGCTCGCGGCAAGTATGACCAGGCCTTAGAGCTGTGCGAAGAGATCATGAACGAGGCCCGTCAACTGGGTGGCCGCTTGCTTGAAGAAACCTACGTTCAGCTGTGGCGAATTTACTTCGAAATGGATCGGCTGGAGTTGGCCGCGGCGATGGCCCAGCGACTGCAGCGCGATTTTCCGAACAGCGGCTTCGTTGATGACGCGCTCCTGCAGTTGGCCGAAGTCGCGCGCAAACAAGGCAACCTTAACCGAGCTATCGGCGTTTACTCGCGATTGGTCAACATGGAAAGTAGCCAGTTGCGGGGTGAAGCGCAGTTTGGGATCGCCGAGTGTTACAAGGAATTGGCTGAGGCCGCCACGGGCGCGCGGGCGACTCAAATCTACGATCGGGCCTTTCAAGAATACAAGAAGGTATTTGACCGCTTCCCCGACAGCGGGCGCGTGGGCGAGGCCGTCGCGCAGATGGCGAACTACTATTATCGCCAGCAAGATTATTCCCGCGCCATTGATACGTTCGAAAATGTTCTGTCCAACTATCCTGACGCCAAGTTTTTGGACGTGATTCTGTTTAATTACGGTCGCTGCCTGTATCGGATGGATCGCAAAGGGGAAGCGCGAAGGCGATTCGACCAACTGATCGGCGACTACCCGGAAAGTCCCTTGGCAGCCGATGCAAAACAGATTTCCGAAGCACTAGCCAAAGCAGGAATGTAATGCTTGTCCAACTGTTACCCACGCGCAGCACGGCTTATTCCAAAAGCAGTTCGTTCGTCTTGTGCAGCCTCGCCTCCGGCGTGATCCTGCTACTTTTGGCGATCACACCCGCCGGCGGACAAGAAACTGAAGCCGGGACGGCAGAGGCAAACGCCGCGACGGGCGATGCTGTCAGCCAGGAGGCGACACGGCTTGAAGCCGAGCTGGGCAAATATCGAGACACGACACCTGAAGCTGGTGCCGCGTTGTATCAACTGACCGAGCTCTATCACCAGCATGCGCGAGTCTTTGGGCTGGTCCGGTCCGCTCAGCGTTTTGTCGCGGCGCAGACTTCCGATCCCCGCCATGCGGCTGTGATGCTGAAACTGTTGGACGGTCTGGAATCACTTTCGCGGCATCAGCAATTCACGGTGATCGCCAGACAGTTCCTGACACGACATCCCAACGCTCCCCAGTGCGCCGACGTGCAGGAACGCCTGGCTTCGACGTTGGAACAGATGGGAGAACGTGAAGATGCCGCCGAAGTATATCGAGATCGCTGGCAACGCACGCCGAACCCCAGCGGCCGCGATTTTGGCCGGAATGCCTGCCGGCTCTTCTCCACGCTTGGAAATGCCGGCATCATACAAGGCGCTACCTTGGCCGAAGAGTTATTCGACCGTTTACCCAAAGACGAATACGCTAAGCATATCGGACTTCGCTCCTATCACGAATGGCGTCGCGCGCGACAATGGGGTCCGGCCAACGTCATTGGCAACAAGTTGATTCAGTCCAATCTTCTGAAAGACGCCGAGCAACGACGCGAGATCTTACGGACCATGGCCGAGAATTACGGCCAGCAGGGACAACATTCCAACGCCGTCGAAGTGCTCAAGAAAGTCCGCGCGATTCGAGACGATCAATGGTCGCTGTATTATCAGATCCAGAGGATGTACGATTCAGCCGCACCTGCCTCGCAAATCGAACCGTTGGTAAATCAATACGTGACGCGGCATAAGGACCGCGATGACCGAAACGAGCGCGTCGCCTTGTTAGCCATCGCGTGGAATCGTGAGAAGAATACCGAACGAGCACTGGTACTGTTTCGCCATTTGCTGTCGACCGTGCCGCAAACCCAAAGCGTCGCTTCGTACTTTGTGCAGCTCAACGGTACCGAACCCGACAGGCTCAAAGACACCGAACAGGCACTGTTGCAGGCGATTGCCAAGAAACCGAAAGATGTGTGGTATCTACGATATCAACTCGGATTCGCGCTCTATCGCGACCGGATGAAAGACGATGTCAAAGCGCGCCGAGT
>JASLRF010000638.1 GCA_030744095.1 Pirellulaceae bacterium
GCGAGTTGCGGCAGAAAGGCAGCCGCGGTGATTTCACCCTGGATGAAACCGAGTATATCGAGATCATCGCCGCCAAGACCGCCGAGCTCTGCGCGTGCAGTTGCCAATTGGGTGCCCATTGCGCCGGTGCCACGCCGGACATCGTCGATCGTTTCACACGGTTCGGTCGCGACCTGGGAATCGCCTTTCAGATCGCAGACGATGTACTCGATCTGGCTGGCGATGAACAGACGATTGGAAAGTCACTTGGTACCGACCTGGAACAACAAAAAGCGACTCTGCCGATCATTCGCACCTTGCAAATAGCACCTCGCGAGGAACGTGAACAACTTCTGGCGATCTTGCATCGCGAGCCCGGACATGCCGACGACGACCTGCTGCCGCTGCTCAAGAAGCATGACGCAATCGAGTATTCATTGGACGCCGCTCGCGGATTCGCTGGCCGAGCTGTCGACGAGATTCGCGACCTCGAGCCTAGTCCCTCACTGGCGATGTTGATTATGATCACCGAGTTCGTCGTGAATCGCTCGATGTGAGACGCCGATCTGGAGCCATGACAGATCCCGCACTTGAATTTGACTGCGCCCAAATCTGTTCTCAAACTGCCGTGCGACGCGTCGAACTGCATAACGAACTACCCTCGACCAACGACTTGGCACTTGACCTGGCGATCGCCGCCCCCGCGACAGATCTGCCCCTACTGGTGCTTGCCGTCTGCCAGACCAGAGGGCGCGGTCGTGGTGATCATTGTTGGTGGTCGACTGATGGGGCGTTGACGTTCTCATTGATACTCGACACCGAAGCTTTGCAGCTGGTACCACGACGGTGGCCTAGAATCTCGCTGGTGACGGGCATCGCCGTCGCCAACACGATACTTGGTCAATTGCCCATGGAACAAGGGGCCATGGAACAAATACCCAGCCACGAGGTGCGCGTTAAATGGCCGAACGATATCTTCGTTGACCGGCGCAAGATCTGTGGAATCCTCACGGAAAACGCCTCTCGGCAGCCACATCGACTTGTGGTTGGGATCGGTTTGAACGTCAACAATTCATGGAGTGATGCATCAGTTGAATTGCGGAAGATCGGCACTTCGCTGGTGGATGTCGCTGACCGTCAGTTTTCGCGCCAAGTGATCCTCGTTGATTTTCTCCAGCGATTGCACCAGTCGCTAACCGATCTTGCCCGCGACGCATTCCCGTTGACCGAAGCCTGGCGAGCGCTCTGCATGTTGGAAGGCAATACGGTCACCGTCGACGTTGGCGGAATCCGGACAACGGGTGTCTGCCAGGGCATCGACGACGACGGTGCGTTGCTGCTACAGAACGAAAGCGGCATCCAACACTGCGTAGCAGGTACTGTCGCGGAGATTCACTAGCAGCCAATGTCGGTCCGAGGCACAGCCTCGCTAGTCCGTCACCAACTCATAGCACGCGGCCTCTTCGGCATTCCTGACTAGCAAGCGATTGCCGTACAGCGTCGGGTTGTTCCACGTCTTCCCGTTGATTGGCGAAAACCGCGACACCTCGCGGAAGCCCTCTGGCGTCGCGTCGACGAGCGCCACTTTGCCGGATTCCAGTTGTACGAGCAGATGATTGCGGACTCCCAACAGCTGCCCGTGACCGTAACGACCTCCTTTCCAGACTCGCTGCCCCGTTGCCAATTCGACACATTCGAGAATCCCATCCGACAAGCCGTAAACGTGATCGTGGTGAACAACGACGTTGCAGAACTTCGTCTTCAGAACCCGCGTGTTCCGCCATACGTCTCGCACTTCGAATTTGCCGGCCCGTGTCGCAGTTAGCTGAAACAACGCAGCTCCACCGCCGTATCCTTTGGACAGCATGAATTGGTTTGGGGGCAGAGGAACTGCCTGGGAAACGCTGGCATTGGTGGTGCTTCCGCCAGGCCATTCGACTTGCCAGAGCATACGTCCAGACTTCGGGTCATGCCCGGACGCGTTGCTTTCATTGACGATCAGAACTTGCCGCTTGCCACCCAGCGTGGCCAACACCGGTGAACTATAGCTAATCTGGCGATCCCCCGATTCCCAAGCGATCGTGCCACGGGTTTTGTCGAAAGCAACCAACGAAACGTGTGGTCCATCCCTCGGCCCACCGGCCGGCACGATCACCAGATCATCGACGACCAGCGGCGACCCGGATCTTCCCCAGCCGATCGCTTTCACATCGTCATCGCGCGGAATTCCGTATCGCCCCAGCAGTTCTTCCCTCCAGAGTTCCGCGCCACTGGCGCCATCCAAACACGAGACAGTGCCGAATGCGCCTTGCGAGTACACGCGACCATCGTTGATCGTCGGCGTGGCGCGCGGCCCGATGCCTCCCATGAACGTCTTGTGCCGCCCTTCGATCGTATACGACCAGATCAACGCGCCGTCCTCGACACGGTAACAGGTGACAAGTTCGTGGTCGCCGCGTTGTTCCATCGTCATCGCCACGCCATTGACAACCGCAAACCCGCTCCAACCTGCTCCAATCGGCCGACGCCAAAGCTCTTTGGGTGGCTGTGCCGTCCAATCTGGAGCCAGACGAACGGTATCAACTCGTCCAAGTCGCCGCGCTCCCAGAAACTCGGGGAAATCGTCCGGCGTCGTCTCCCTGACGGACACGTTCTTACCGGTCATCACCGGAGGTTGCTTTAGCAACTCGTCGGGTGACGCCGCGTGGCGGAGACGAAACATCGGCACCAACTCGCCGCTTACTTGATAGATCCGATAAGACATGCAAAACGCGGAGATCGCGCCAATCAGTACCGTCAGCCCGCCAAAACGCAAGACGCGAGGATACCCGCTCAAGAACGCGAACCACGATACCAGCGCGCTAACCGCCAAGAAGCCAAACACTAATGTCAGAATATTGACGATGGCATGATCGCCCGACACGTTTGCCACACGGACCAAGACCAGCAGAACGCACCACAATCCGGCCAGGCACCACACCCAGATCGGCGGCATCAGGCGAAGTCTTTTCTCGGGGGCCAAGGCGGGCTTCGTGTCTGCCGCCGTAGCGATCAAGGGAGCGGATTCGACGGGCGTCGTGTCGGCGGCATTGGGATCTTGTTCTTGGTCGGACATCAAACCGGCCTTTCGCGGTGGAATATGCGCACTTTCGTAGATATTTCGTAACGTAGACTCGATCGCTGAAGTCTGCAATGCAAAGCAACGTGTCGATTCTTGGTCGCGGGTATCATCGGGGCTTAGCAGTCTGTTGATTTTGCGTAGGCCGGCAACAACGTACGTTCGTGACACAACCCAGTTCAGGCAGGATTCTCGTCGACTCCATCGATTTGGATCCAGCGGCTTCACTCAGCTTTGCACCCTGAGTGAATGCCGAACCTACCTATACAACTTGGAGAAAAAAGAGGAAAACCAGGGGGGGCAGGAGTCTTTTGCCGGAGCGGCCCGAAGGGTGCTTTGTACAATGGACTCCTGAACCCTTTTTGCACGCGGCGTTGGAGATAGATCGCAATGAAAACCAAATTGGCCTTGTCATTTCTGGCCTTCCTGCTTCTTTGTAATGGATTCGTCAGTGGCCAACAGACCGAACAACAGCTCGCGCGGTGGCTCAAGCTATTCCCAGACGCGGACGCCAATGGCGATGGCCGCCTGACTGCCGAAGAGGCCAAGGCTTACCGGCAGAATCGCCAGGATTCCCGAGGCCGAAGGAATAAAAATCCGTCAAGTCGGCGGTTAGCACCCGGTGTCGACCCTGGATGGCTAGCCGACCGATTTCCCGCGCAGGCAGTTTGCTATCGGTCGCCAAGAGAGATCGCGGCGATCTACGCAAAAACCAAAGAAGGTAACCGAGGTGCGGTAACTTCTTATCCGAAACCCACGGACGGATCGCTGCGCATCATCGGCACGGGGCACAGTTTCATGGGCCCCGGCTATAAGACTTTTCCGCTGGTCGCCCGCGCCGCCGGGTTCAAGCAACCGCCTCTGGTCACACACACCGGAGGAGGCGTTACCGGGAGCGCTCGGTACAAGTGGGAACAGGAGAACGGGATTTTTAAGTTTGATGGCAAGCCGACCCCCAAACTGCTGGCGTCCATCGCGGGTGCCGAGTGGGACGTGATGATGTGGGGACCTTACTATGATGATCGTCCAGCGTACTATGCCTGCTGGATCGACTTCTGTCTGAAATACAACCCACGGATGAAGTTCTATCTATCCGATGCGTGGCCGCAGTTGGGGCAACTGGATGAAATCCCAACGTCTGAGGACGCCCTCACTGCGGAAACTTTTGTCCGTCTGGGTAAGGAGAAACACGCGACCAACGCCAAACTCATTGAAGAGCTAAACCAAGAGTATCCGGGAAAGGTGTTCGTGATGCCGACGTGCGAAGCCATGGTCTTGGCCGTGCAGCATTACCATCGAGGCGACCTGCCGGGTGTTGAGGGCATTCACACTTTGGTAGGCAAGCAACAACGTTCATTGTGGCGTGATCGGATCGGCCATCTAGGTCCCGGTTTCGGCAATCTCGAAGGCTACGTGTTTTATGCGACGGTTTACGGACGATCGCCCGAACTCATCGATGGCGACATCCGTTTCGGCGGACCGCCCGACTATCCGAGCCGCGAACTCGATCGCACCTTTCGCAAGATCGCCTGGCAAGCCGTGCTGAACAACGCGCTGTCTGGCGTTGTGGACAAAGATAGCGACAAAGTGGGTGACAACCATAAATAAGAGGCGCGGAGCCGCGGCGCCACACCATTGATCGTCAACCTACGCGATTTCCATTTCACGACGCCGGGAATATAAAAAGCACGCCCGACAGGATTCGAACCTGTAACCCTCGGTTCCGAAGACCGTCTTGGATTGTACCACGCTTTGACCACGCTTGAAAAAAACCTGGTTTTCCAGGCCCTTCGCATTCCCCTTGCTTCGACCTCGCTTCGACCAAAGTACGATTCTGCGAATTAGTGGGGGGATTAGTGGGGGGACTTCAAAACGCCAAATTCGCCAGCGGAACCTGCATTCGGTTGACGTCGAAAAACATCCGACCTTCTGTTCCGGAGGCCGACGCTCTGTCCAGTTGAGCTATGGGAACACAAGACTCCTAAGTCTTGGCAGGTGTTACTTTACGTTCAGGAA
>JASLRF010000639.1 GCA_030744095.1 Pirellulaceae bacterium
AGTCAGGACTTATCAGTTGATTGTCCCAAGCCAACGTCGTGGGATGACAAGCGTAATTGACCACCGTGGCAACGATGGCGCCGCTGGAATTGGTCACTCGGGCGACCAGCACCAGATCGTCGGCGATGCCGCTGGGATTGTAACCACAGACCCATTGTTGACTAACCTCGTCGTAGAGATCACGATGCGCCGCCAGGTCGCAATGCCCGTTGGCGTAGCTGATTGTCACGTCTTGCAATTCGTCCACGGCACGGGCGGCCAATTGGGCGACCGTCTTGGCGACGGAGGCGAGGTAATCGGGAATCAGATCACCACCCGGCAGTTCGGACCGGTCGCGAATCAACAGCCCGGCCGCGTGGGTATGCGAAAACAGCACGACGATGGATTCGGGCGGAATCCCGGCCTGTTGCTCGATGGCGGCCACAATCCGATCGATCTCGGACTGCTCCAGTAGGCAATGGTCCAGTGCAATCATCAGCTGCTGCGAGTCTGGCGATGATTCGGCATCGATCTCGCGAAACAAAACGGCGCTGGCGGTTAGCGGCCGATGGACTCCAGTCGATCGATCGTGCTTCGCGGCACCCCACATTCGGTGATATATACCGACCGGCGGCGTAATATCGCCCGTTGCAATGCCGAACTGACAGACACTTTGAGGGAATTCGACAAGCGTCATGGCTAGGGTCCAATGGCGTGTGCTTGGTAGGATGCGCGGGATCACCAGCGCAGGGGATCACGGGCGAGCGGCAGGGTCAGGCGAAGCATTGTTATCACTGGAGATCAAGGACTGCTCGAAGATATCCCCCTCAGGCCTGAGAAGCAACCAGAACAGACCCGCGGCGACGTACAGGCCGCCGAATAGTAGCAGTACGCTGTCCCAATTTCCGCCCTGTTTGGTGAAACGTCCAACGCCGGTAATAAACGCAAGTGCGCCCAAATTGCCAACCATGTTCATCGTGCCGAACAACGCCCCAACATGTCGTCCGCCCATGTCGATCGTGATCGTGTAGGCGCAAGGGCCGCCAACGGCTGCGCAAAACGAACCGCCGCTGATGATCAATACCGCCACGACCGGTTGTTGCACGAAGTAGGCCCCAAAGACCAACAAGGCACACAACGACATGCAAACAGTCGCCAGCCATTTTCGAGCGATCGTACGGCTGCCGGTCATGGCCAACAGACCGTCCGAAATGGCTCCACCGGCCAGAGCACCGACCACCAACGCGATCAACGGCAGGCTGTTAAGGACGCCAGACGTCGCCACGGAGACATCGCGCGCATCTTGGAGGTAGGTCGCGAACCAACTGCCAAAGAAAATCTGGCCCGCGGCACGACAGAACTGCTGGCCACAAATCCACCATGTCGCGGGACTGGAATAGATCGGTAACCACGGCGTTGCCTCCGCAACTGCCGAGGCACCCGTATTAGCAGTTGCGCCCGTAGATTCACGCTGAAGAGCTTCTTCCTGTGTTTCCTTTGCCGCACCAATTCGCTCGGCGAGAAACTCTGCTGGCGTGTCGCGAAACCACCAGTAAAAACCGATCGCCCAGGCGATCCCCAACAGGCTGTAGGATGCAAACGTCGCTCGCCAGCCGATGGAAACCACCAGGAATCCGGTCATAAAAACGCCAATGGCACCGCCCAGTGACATCGAAGCGCCCAAACATCCTGTCGGAACTGCCCTCAGCTTGCTGGAAAACCAAGCTGAGATTGTATTCGTGCAACAAGGAAACAGGCCAGCTTGAAAGAGCCCATTGGCAAGTCGCGCAGCGACTAACAACCCCGCGCCCGTCGCCATGCTCATCGCAGCGGTTGCCAACGACAACCCCGCCGCACACAACGGAATCGACTTGCGGCTTCCCCATCGCGTGCCCAGCGCTCCAGTGGGGATCTGGCCTAAGGCGTAGGTCAGGAAGAAAAGTCCCATGACATAACCCATCGTTTCTTCAGACAGACGGAGCTCTCCTCGAATCGTGCTCTCGGCAACGCCTAGACTGTTGCGACAGATGTACGCGATCATCGCCGCTGCGCACAACCACGTAATGACGCCACCCCTCGTCAACGGGGAAACCTGGGACGATTCCGTGGCGGGTGATTTGTGGGGATTGGACACGGGGGCATTGTAGCGAACTGGTTGCCCGTGATGGCAAACCAGTCTTTCAAGGCGCGCCGGCGCGTCGCAGTGATCGGGTGGCTCGTTGCCGGCATCGAACCGCGGGCGACGCCTTCGGCCTTCGTCACGTTCCGCGGACCTACTTCGGTCGGCTCTAACGCAATTTGATGACCCATACGGCTCTGAATCTGGCTCAATCTTGTTGGAAATCCGACCAGCCAAAGTCTATGATAGAGTTGTTCTTCTATTCAGGAGGCCGGTCATGTCTGACAGAAACAGTTTGCTGATCGCTGGGTTGTACACGTCGGTTGGACTGCTGGTCGCAGTCATTGGTTATGGGACGTTCGCCTACTATAAATCCGTCTCGTCCAGCGCCCTTGCAGACATGGAAGCGACCCTGGCTGCTGAAATCGCTGCGAGTGCTCGCACCGGAAACACGCAGCCTCCCAGACCTCTAGCAAACACTGCTGCCCTGACGCGCGCTCATGCGCAATTAAACCAACTGCAGACGATGCTCGAACGGAATAGTCGGCTCCTTGAAAAGCGCACGACGCTTCTCAACCAGAAGACCACTGAATGCAAGGCATTGCAAGCACAGCTAGATGGGTCAATCGCAACGGTCTTGGAACTGCTTGGTACGGACACGGAGGCGAGCAGCAGTGAGGTCAGGCAACAGGTGGGCCGAGATCTAGAGCAAGAGTTTAATCAGCTCAAAACGGAACTTGATCGTTCCGAATCTTTGGAACTGGAACAGATGCAGCAAGTCGCGCAGCTTAAAACGGAGCTGGCAGCGACGGAATCTGAAATTGCGGAGATTCGCGAACAGACCAATGCCGAATTGCTGTCGTTGCTCGAACAGCAGCAGTTATTGGATACCACGTCGCGCCGCGCATTCACGCAACTCGGGTCAGCAGCGGTCCCGGTGTTGGTTGAATTTTTGAGCGACGAACGTGCGGAGGTGCGGAGTTGGGCAGCTTCGGTTCTGGGCGGCCTAGGCGCGGACGGCCAGGACGCCGTACCCGCCCTGATGGGCATGTTGGTTGATGACGACAGAATTGTTCGCGACCAGGCCAAACGGTCGCTTGAACTGTTGTCGAATTAGGGGCGTCGCGTTGAGCCCTGCGTGCCGTCAATCATGCCCCCGACTCTTCCGATTCCCTTGAGCCTTGTGCACGGCCGAGATACGCTATGCCGCAGACGAAGCCCACCTGGGAGAAATCGATGAACCAGTCTCTCGCCTTGGCCGGCGTGTTCTTGGCCGTGTTCGTTTCGATCTCGTCGGCAGACGAGAAACGACTGGACATCCAGCGGGCGCGAGTCTGCGTTACCGGCGCCGATCACAATCGCCCCGACCTGTTTCCTGGCGTCGGCGATTTCATCGGCTGGCCTGGTGGAGTGGAACGGATGCCCAATGGCGACCTCTTGCTCGCGCACTCGGCTGGCTATTGGCATTCATCGTTTGCTCAGCCGCGGCAAATCGAACCGGAGCTTCGACAGCGATGGCTCAAGGAAGGCTGGCCGCTTGATTTTCCTGCACCGACCGGCGGGCGAACGATGGCCTCCCGGTCGACCGATGACGGAAAAACGTGGTCCCGGCCACAAACTGTTATCGACCATCCGCTCGATGACGGAGCGCACGCGGTCTTCACGTGCCGTGACGATACGGTGCTCTGTTTCGTTGGAGTGCAGGCGTCATGGTATGGATACAGCAAGGCACCAAAGGCCTTTCGGCACGACATCGATGGACTGAATACGAAACAGTTCGTTCTCCGATCGACGGACAGCGGAAAGACATGGTCAGCCCCCATTGGGCTCGAAAGTCCCGGAGACTTTTACGAGCGGGCGCACGGCGGGCGACCGATTCAGCTAGCCGACGGCAGCATACTCTGGGCGACGTACTATCAGGTCGCCGGCAAAAAGTATCTCCACGGTGCCATTCGCCGCTCGGACGATTCCGGCAGGACATGGCGCGTGATCTCCACGATCGAACGACCCGACAACAACGTCGACGAACCTGCGATCGCCCAATTGAAGGACGGTCGTTTGATCCTAATCACGCGGCCTGACGGTGCCGTGTTCTATTCCAATGACAAAGGTGTAACGTGGATTGATTCCGGTTCACGCGTTGTTCCACCGGCAAGTCCTAAGTTTAAGGCGCCTCAACTGATCGTCCTGCGAGACGGAACGATCGTCGCCGTTGCCACGTGCGGCAACCTGCGCATCTGGATCAGCACCGACCGCGGAAAGACCTGGTCGAAAGATCGTTCGTTGGACACGTCGAGTTACGGCTATCCGGGTTCTTGGATTCTCGACGACGACCAGTCCATCCTGTTGCCCTATTGCGCCAGCGGTCGTGCGCCAAACCGGATTTACCTGGTCCGGTTCCAAATCAATGAAGCACGAACCGGGATTAGGTTACTGCCGGTAAAAAATGGGCCATGAGACGGCCTAATAATCGATTTATTCGCGGTTCCTCGTTTGCCCGTCGTTACTCAACGGCAGCGGCCTTGGGAGACGTGGATCCCGCATCAGAGTACGGTCGCGAACATTGAACGCGCGAGAACTTCTCGATGCTGTTTTGTGGGATCGCGATTCGTCTGGTCGAACGATCTTGACGGCTCCACGTCCCCGAATCTATTCTGCTGACCCCGGTCGGTTGGGATATCGGTTTTTGCGGTGCCATCGCAACTCTCCCATCAGTTAGAACCCTTTTTCTCGGCGACATCCATGATCAATTCGTCTAACGCTGCTTCAGGAAAGAAAAACCAACCTGTTCCTCTCTTGGATGTACGGTGTGACAACGAACCGCTTCGCGAAGAGATGCTAGCGGCGCTGGCGGAAGTTGTCGATTCAGGCCGGTTTTTGCACGGGCCAGATGTTTCCAAATTGGAGAGGGAAATCGCCAGCTATTGTCAGACGGAGCACGCCATTGGCTGCGCCTCCGGTAGCGACGCCTTGTTGCTCTCACTGATGGCGTTGGATATCGGACCAGGCGACGAAGTCATCCTGCCGAGTTTCACGTTTTTTGCGACAGCCAGCGCCGTCTGGCGCTTGGGAGCGACCATTGTCTTTGCCGACATCGACCCTGCCAGCTTCAATATCGATCCCGCCGCGATCAAGGCCGTTGTATCCCCACGCAGCAAAGCGATCATTCCCGTTCACCTGTTTGGTCAGTGCGCTGAAATGCCAGACATTTGTGCGATTGCGAAAAAGCACAACTTGCTGGTTATCGAAGATGCCGCCCAAGCCATCGGAGCCAACTACGAAGGTCGCGCGGCAGGGTCCTGGGGTGACGTAGGTTGTCTGAGTTTCTACCCCACCAAGAATCTTGGCGGCTGCGGGGATGGCGGCATGTTGACCACCAACAACGCGGACCTGGCACAGCGTTTACGTTTATTCGCCGCACACGGGATGAGTCCCCGGTATCACCATCACGTGGTCGGGATCAACAGCCGTTTGGATTCAATGCAAGCGGCCTTGTTACGCGTCAAGTTACGGCACTTGGATCGTTGGACGAAATCGCGACAGCAAAATGCCGCGCGATACAATCAACTGTTGAAGGAAGTTAGTCTCGACGGTCAGCTTGAATTGCCGACCCACAACAAGGCGTCTCGGCACGTTTGGAATCAGTATTCGATCCGCCTGCCCAATGGTGGTCGCGATCAACTGCGGACATGGCTTTCGGAGGGCCAGATTGGATCAGAGATTTACTATCCGCTGCCGGTGCATCTGCAACCATGTTTCGAACAGCTTGGCTATGCTGAGGGAAGCCTTCCCGAAACCGAACGTGTCGCCAACGAAATCTTGAATCTGCCGATCTTCCCGGGGCTCAGCGTCGACCAGCAGCGATGCGTTGTCGCGCGGCTGAGTGAGTTCTTTGCGACGCGCGGTGCATCGGCTGCATAGATTGGCAACGTGGATCGGCTGCGGGCTGTTACTCTCAGACTAGGCAAATTCGCTGCCAAGCCCTTCTTCGGCGCGCTCGTGAGGGTCTTTAAGTCCATCTCCCAGTTTGTTTAGCGCCTCGGTCTCAATTTGACGGACCCGTTCGCGCGTCAGCCCCAACTCCTCCCCAATTTCTTTGAGGGTATGCGGCTCCATGTCATGTAGGCCGAACCGCATCCGCAGCACCGTCGCCTCACGTTGGTCCATCGTGTCGAGCATCTCCATGACATGTTTGAGCACGTCATGTTCCACCAACTCTTCTTCCGGGCTCTTCATTCGCTCGTCCGTGACCATTTCACCCAGCGACCAGCCTGCCTCCGCCTGATCGGTTTGTGGTGTGGAGTTGTAGATACGAATCGCTTTCTTGATGATGGGCAACTTCTTTTTTGGCAGCCCCAGAACGCGAGCGATCTCTTCCGGCGTTGGCGTGCGGCCAAGTTCTTCGGTCAACCGAGCGTTTGCTCGTCGCCACTTGGAAAGAAGTTCGACCATGTAGGCTGGGATTCGAATCGTCTTGGCCGAGTTGATGAGTGCCCGTTTGATCGATTGCTTGATCCAGTAACTGGCGTAGGTGCT
>JASLRF010000640.1 GCA_030744095.1 Pirellulaceae bacterium
TTGGCCTACAAGATGCAAAGCTCGGCACCGGACGCCGTGGATCTTTCACAGGAGACCGCGCAGACTCAGAAACTTTACGGTATGAGCGACCCCAAGGCAGCCGCCTTCGGCCGCCAATGTCTGCTCGCGCGGCGTCTGGTCGAACGAGGTGTGCGATTTGTCCAACTGTATTCGGGTGGCAACCACAACGATGCGAATTGGGATGCCCACGGTGATCTCAAATTGAATCACGACATGCACGCTGCGGAAACTGACAAACCGATCGCGGGCCTACTGAAGGACTTGAAAGATCGTGGGATGCTGGACGAAACCTTGATCGTCTGGGGTGGAGAGTTTGGTCGCCAGCCGACTGCCGAATACGCCAAAGGAACGGGCCGCGATCACAACGCCTACGGCTTTACAATGTGGCTCGCTGGCGGCGGGATTAAAGGTGGCGTCAGCTTCGGAAAGACCGACGAACTAGGTGCTGCAGCTGTCGAAAACCGCCTGCACGTGAAAAATCTGCACGCGACGATTCTGCATCAGATGGGATTGGATCCCAACGGGCTGAGCTATTTCTATAACGGCCTCGATCAGAAATTGGTCGGCGTGGAACGCGTGGAACCGATTCGGGACATCATGGCGTAGAGCCCGCCCCAGGCTACACGTCAAAACCGTCGTCGCCTATCTCTTGGGTTTCTTGTTCAGGGGTCGGTTTTTGACGTCTGTTTGTTCTTTCTGTTGGGAATAGACTTGTTCGATCAACTTCAGATACTGGTCGATCGGCGGCATACCCATTTTCTTGCGGCGGGTATCCAGATTGTCTGGGTCCTCGACATCTTGCACGATCCACCGGCCATCGACCTGTTTGGTTTGCGTTCCGTACAACTGTTTCTTGCCCTCGCCAACACGGACGCGATCGACCAGGTATGCAATGTCTACGGAAGCGACTTCCCCTTTGGCCGCTTCTTGCATCAACGTTAGGCACCGCTTTTGAAATTGTCGATCATGATCGGCGTGTTGGACCAGGAGCCAGGCCGCGTGGGAGCCATCGACACCGACCAACGATCTTCCGGGCCAACCGTGTTCTTTAATCACTTCGTCAAGCCATTTGCGGTTTTCCTTATCGATCTTCAACAGATCGGTTATTACAGGTGCACTGAGGTTCAAGACTGCGCTCTTGGAACCCAATGAGATATCGTTCTCTTGCGCCCATTTGATCATCTTGAACCGCGCATCCTGATCGATCTTCATTCGCGCCAGCAACTCGACACGCAACTCGCGTTCCGCGATCTTCCCGGGGCGGGATCCATCCTCAATTGGCGGCAAAAACACAATATTACCAACGGCGAATATTGCGCAGGACACGGCGACAAAACACCGAAGATCCATGGAGGCCCTCCTTGATGATCTACAATGGTGTTGGAAAAAGAACCTGTTTGCTCGGCTGCCCAGCAACCTCTTGTACGTAGGTTGGAACGGCATAGCCGGGTAGTGTATCGCGAAGTCGTTCGACCAATTCTCGACCACGCTCAACGGGAACTTCAAAGTGTGCCGCGCCACGAACGCGGTCCAATTGATGCAAGTAATATGGGACGACTCGCAGATCGATCAACCGGCAACTAAGTTCGCTCAACGCCGCGAGCGAGTCGTTCACACCATGCAGCAAAACTGTCTGGTTCAACAGCATGATGCCGGCTCTTGTCAGCCGCTGGAGTGCCGCTGCGACGGACTCGTCCAACTCCGCGGCGTGGTTGGCGTGAATGACGATGATTGGAACCAGGCGACTCGCACTCAGCCAGTCCAACAGCGCACTGGTCACGCGCTCCGGAATCACGATCGGGAGTCGCGTGTGAATCCGCAGCCGCCGTAGATGTGGAATCGAGGCCAGCTGTTCGGCGAGTTCGGCCAGGTGCGCGTCGACCAACGTGAGCGGGTCGCCACCACTGAGGATCACTTCCTCGATGGTTGGATCGGCTGAGATCTGCTCGATTGCCGGCTGCCACTGCGCCATCGAATGGGGCCCTTTGCCATAAGGGAAGTGACGCCGGAAGCAGTACCGACAGTGAATTGCGCAGGCGCCGGTGGTCACCAGCAGCACCCGTCTGCTATATTTCTGCAACAAACCGGGCCGCAATATCGCGGCCTGATCCTGGACAGGATCGTTGCCAAAACCGGCGGCGTCGATCGCCTCCTCGGCAAGTGGCAAGACCTGACGCAACAGGGGATCATGAGGATCGCCAGGACGCATCCGTTTGACGTAGCCCAAAGGTACAAACACGGGAAATGAACAGTCCGAAACAAGTTTGAGTGGTTCCGGCAACTTCAGACGTCGACACAGAGTCGAACTGTCACGAATCGCCGTTTTCATGGCCTGTTGCCAGGATTCCCCGTTTGAACGGGTGAGGACAGATTCGGCTGGGGACGCTACAATTGCCATACTTCATTTTTGCCATCAATCGCGGTTAATTGGTGTCTCCGTAAGAGACGCTAACGAGGCAGGGCCTCGAACCAATCCGAGCTACCGTTCGGTCTTGTTAACCCGCTCTCCGACCAACCTACGGTCGGTGCCCGTCGCTAGAACTTGACTCAAATACGACAAGTTTCCGACCATAGTGAGACTAAACCGCTGAGTAGCATAACTTTCCGTTTACCAAAAGCGTAGTAGGGAATCCGTTGTGGCGAGCTATAAATCGAATGAATTCCGTAAGGGTTTGAAGGTTCAAATCGACGGCGAACCGTATTTGATGATCGAAATGAACTTTCGCAAGCCTGGTAAAGGTGCCGCCCTGTTCGAATGCAAATTGCGAAATCTGCTCCGAAACACGGTGTTGTCGCGAACGTATCGAGGTGGCGAATCACTCGAAGCGGCCGATGTCGAAGAAATCGACGCCCAGTATTTGTATCGTCAGGGCGAAACGTTTGTGTTCATGGACAACTCGACCTACGAGCAGCACGAGTTGTCTTCCGAACAGGTCGATGACGCCTGGAAGTACATGAAGGAGGGCCTCACTTGCGCGTTGATGTTGTACAACGGCAACCCAATTACGCTGACGCCGCCAAACCACGTCGAACTGCTGATCACCGAGTGCGAACCGGGCGCCAAAGGCGATACGGCGACCAATGTGACCAAACCAGCCAAGGTCGAAACGGGGGCCGAATTCCAAGTGCCGATCTTCATTAAAGAAGGCAACACGGTCAAGATCGACACGCGCACGGGCGACTACATCGAACGCGTCAGCAATTGATCGCGCCGACTTCTCGCTGGCCAACCCCGTTGGCCGCAGGTGAACCGATGAGTGATTTTGCACCGACGGCCAGTTGGGAACGATTGCGCCGGCGGGCTGCGCTTCTGCATCGACTCCGCACGTTCTTCAACGAGCGTGGATTCTTGGAAGTCGAAACGCCAATACTATCGGCTGACACGGTGGTTGATCGTCATCTCGACCCAATGCAGCTACTTTCACCAACGTGCAACGACGCCGCTTCCGTAAAGCCTATGTGGCTGCAGACGTCGCCCGAGTTCGGCATGAAGCGTATGCTCGCTTCCGGTGCTGAGGCCATCTATCAAGTGACTCGAGCCTTTCGTCATGATGAGCAAGGGAGTTTGCACAATCCAGAATTCACAATCGCCGAATGGTATCGCGTGGGCGATGGCCTTCAGGCGGGTATGGACTTGCTGGCTGAATTGGCCGGCACGCTGTTGGCTACCAGTGGCGTGAACAAGGTTACGTACGGTGAAGCGTTCCAACGTTATGCCGGCGTAGACCCCCATCGCGCTGACTTGTCGGCGCTATACGAAGCTGCTGCCAGTCACGGGATTGCGATTCCAGCTGGTTATGAAAACGCCGATCGGGACCACTGGCTTGACCTGCTGTTGGTCAGCTGTGTCGAGCAACATTTGGGTCGAGACGCACCAACGATTGTTTACGACTATCCAGCCAGCCAAGCAATGTTGGCTGGCGTGCGTGACGGCGATCCACCCGTTGCCGAACGATTTGAACTTTACGTCGACGGCGTCGAACTGGCCAACGGCTATCATGAATTGTTGGACGCGGCCGAACTGCGAAGACGTAACGCACGCGC
Organism: Pirellulaceae bacterium; assembly: GCA_030744095.1. Next base: position 4,066 of record JASLRF010000640.1, read on the forward strand.
CAACGAGCAGCGACGAGCGGATGGGAAACCATTGCTGCCGGAATCGATCCGGTTGTTGGCTGCGATGGACCACGGGCTACCTGCCTGCTGCGGCGTCGCACTCGGCTTCGATCGCCTGGTGATGGCCGCCACCGGTGCAAGGGACATTCGCGAAGTGATCGCCTTCCCATTTGATCGCGCTTAGCTCGGGTCGCATCATTCAGTGCTTTTTTTTAGCATGAGTCGAGCAGGTGCGGCAGAAATCCCAAGTACAGGTCATACCTGGTAGACGCCCGTGCGAAACGGTTCTTCCGTCGCGGAACGGGTCACGACTTCCAACGTGTCGATCAACGTTTCGCGCGTGGTGGTGGGGTCAACGATCGCATCGACCCAGCCATGGGCGGCAGCATAACGGACGTCGACTTGGCGATCGTAATCAGACTTGACACGATCTCGTAACGCGGTCAGTTCCGCCGCGTCGATCTCGTCGCCTTGCCTTTGCATTGCCTTGACGGTGATGTCTAGCAACGTGTCGGTCGCCTGATCGCCGCCCATCACCGCGCAACGTGCGTTCGGCCAGGCAAAGATGAAACGGGGGTCAAAGGCCTTGCCGCATAGCGCGTAATTCCCCGCACCGAAAGATCCGCCAATGATGACGGTCACCTTGGGCACGCGACTGTTGCTCAAAGCATTAACGAGCTTGGCACCTGCTTTGATGATTCCCGCACGTTCGGACTCTGAGCCGACCATGAAGCCGTTGACATCCTGCAGGAACAACAGGGGCAACCAATCTTGGTTACACGCCATGACAAAACGGGCCGCTTTTTCAGCGCTATCGACGTACATCACACCGCCAAACTGATACTCGCCATTGGCGGTCTTGATCCGGTGATGCTGGTTGGCCACGATCCCAACGGAGAACCCTCCGATCCGGGCCGTTCCGCAAACGACCGCCTTTCCAAAGTCGGCCTTGTACTCGTCGAAGCTATCCACATCCACTACGCAGTCCAGCACTTCGCGGATCTCGTATTCGCGATGCGGATCAAGATCGACAACGTTTAAGACGTCGCTCGTCGGACGCTGCGGCGGTTGGCTGTCGTGTCGTGTAAACGGCGTTGGGGGAATGTCGGCATCGGGTTGGATAAGCTCGGCGAGACGTCGCAACCGATCCAAGCAGGCATCGTCATCGGGCTCGTGAAAATCTATGGTGCCACTGATGGCGGCGTGCATGTTCGCGCCGCCCAACAGTTCGCTGGAGACTTCTTGGCCGATGGCGCTTTTGACGAGCGCCGGGCCAGCTAGGTAGAGGCCTGAACCCGAGGTCATTAGCACTTTGTCGCACAGCACGGGCAAATATCCACCGCCGGCGACACAGTTCCCCATGATGGCCGCAGTTTGTGAGATTCCCGCCGCGGACATGACGGCGTTGTTACGAAAGATGCGTCCGAAATCGTCTTCGTCCGGAAACACATCTTCTTGCAATGGCAAGAACACGCCTGCAGAATCGACGAGGTAGATCAAGGGCAGCCGATTGGCGAAGGCAATCCTCTGCGCGCGTAATGTCTTCTTCGCTGTCGCCGGAAAGAAGGCACCCGCTTTCACCGTAGCGTCATTGGCCACGATCATGTGGCGACGACCCTTCACCTGTGCGATGCCGGTGACCACCCCGGCCGCCGGTGCTCCGCCCCACTGGTCATACATTCCATCGCCGCACCAGAGCCCGATTTCACGAAACGTTGCGCGAGGGTCAATCAAGCGAGCGATTCGTTCACGGGCCGTCAGGCGGCCTTTGGCGTGTTGTCGCTCAATCGCCTGTTCGCCGCCCCCCTGAAGGATCTCCTGCTCGCGCTGTTGCAATTTGGACGTCAAGTCAGCCCAAGACAAACCTGACGTGGCCTCCGAGTTCTCCACTGCTAAAACCTCTCCCTGCCTTGTATTTGGGGGCTTCCCTCGCAACTTAGAGCGCATGCGGCATAAGTGTCGCAGGTTTCTCGTCACATAGGACTTAGAAACAAGGCGTCGCGCACGCTACACGTCCGTGCGACTCGCACTGGTCATTTTAACGTGCCGGCCTCGGGCTCCAAGTGTCGCCGCGAAGGTCCCAACTGAGTTCCTGGGGCGGAAAGGCACGTTTCGAACAAACACCAGGCCTAAGGTATCGCAATCCTCCGACTGAGCGGGTAGAATTGAAGAGTGGGCCTATTCTGGCGTTCGCATAGCTGAAGAGAAGCAGCCATGCGAATTTTCTACCACCAACCGTCGGCAACAGAACAGGCAAGGCATCGCAAGTGAACATTAATAATCTGATCACGGCCATTCGACACGATGATGTGTTGATGATGAGGATCGAGACCGAGCAGATCAAAGATAGTGTCGTCGCGCACGATCTGAAGTACATTTTGAGCCATACCGTCAAGAAGTCGAAGGCAACGAAGTTTGTTTTGGACATGGGGAATCTGACCTTCATGACCAGCTTGGGATGCGTGGCGTTCATCAGCGTCAAACATGCCGTTCGCGAAAAACAGGGACGGCTCGTCCTGTGCAACATCATGCCGTTCATACACAAGATTCTCACGGCGAAGAGACTTCTTCAGCCATCGCAGCATAATGGCAACGTAGCGTTTGAATGCGCGGATTCTCTAGAAGAGGCACTAGAGATGCTCTCGCCCACGGGCAGCGAGGTGTAGGCCTGCGTCAGGTCCAAGCGTAGTCGCGTTGCTCTGAAATGCAGACCGATATCGTAGATCGGTTCAGTTCCATTCGAACATGCACCTTACGGCGTCGCTTTCAGTTTATCCTTGAAAACTTTCTCGAACTTCGCGATCTTGGGCCGCACGACCGCCTGGCAATATCCCTGGAACGGGTTCTGTTCGAAGTAGTTCTGGTGGTATTCTTCGGCCTTGTAGTACTCCTTGAGCGGGCTGATCTCCGTCACGATCGGGGCCGGGAACGCACCTAACTCGTCCAGTTCTTTTTTGAATTTCGTGGCCAGTTCTTTCTGCGTTTCGTCGTGGTGGAACACCACGGAACGGTATTGTGTGCCACGATCCGCACCCTGTTGATTTAGTGTTGTGGGATCGTGCGTCATCCAGAACACTTTCAACAGTTCGTCGTAGCCGATCTTGTCCGGGTCGTAGCTGATCCGACAAACCTCGGCGTGTCCCGTTTCGCCAGCACAGACAGCGTTATAGGTTGGGTTTTTGACAAAACCGCCTGCGTATCCGGACTCGACGGCCGTAACGCCATCAAGTCTCAAGAAGACGGCTTCGGTACACCAAAAGCAACCGGCACCGAACGTCGCTACGGCAACCTTCGCAGGGGCGGGCTTGGGATCTGGCGTTGGCAAGTTAGCTTCTTCAGCCATGGCGACAGGCTCCTCAACTGCCAGCGACAGAGGAACAGGTTCCGCATGGCAACCCAGTTGCAGACACGCGAGGATCATTCCAATCAGGCACGTCGTGATTCTAGACATTCTTGCATCACACCTATAGTGGTTGAGTGGATTGTTTGGTTGACTGTTGAAGTCTCTGGTTGGCGTGGGGATTGGGGCAAGCTCGGAGGGGCCAGCGACGCAGCATGTGTCGGCATCGTCCATCCATATTACGATTTTGGCCAATAATCGCGCTTTTGCAACCGTCAACTTTCGCTATACTCCGCCGCCGCGATGATAAACCTGTTAACGCAGGCGCAGAAACCACCGCTAGCAGAGTTTCAATGTTCCGTTTTCCTTGCCGATTCCCCTTAGCAATCCTGTTGGGAGCTGTGATCTTCACTGGCTGCGGCGCGACGAAGAGCCGCATCGCCACTGAACAGTTATTGGTCTCCGATGCGGTCGATTATGCCGTGTCGAGCATTGATTTTCGCACCTTGGCGGGCCGCAAGGTCTTTCTTGATTCGAAGTACATTCGCAACGTCAAAAGTGCGGGCTTTGTCAACGCGGACTACATCATTAGTTCGTTGAGACAGCAGATGATCGGTGCCGATTGTTGGTTGGTTGAAAATCACGAGGCTGCGGAAGTCATTGTCGAAGCAAGAGTTGGGACTCTGGGTTCTGACGGGAGCGAAGTTTCGTTTGGCATCCCAGCCAGTAATGCGCTTTCAACTGCAGCCACATTGGTTCCCGGTGCGCCGGTAATTCCCACCATCCCCGAGATTTCGTTTGCACGGAAGGAAGGTCATGTGGGCGCCGTCAAGATTGCTGTATTTGCATTCGAACGTGAGACAGGCCACCCAATCTGGCAGTCAGGAATCGCTCGCGCCCGTAGTACTTCCCAGGATTTCTGGCTCTTTGGTGCCGGCCCCTTTCAAAACGGCAGCATCCACAAGGGAACACGATTTGCCGGCGAGACACTTCGTATCCCTGTGCTTGGCTCAGACAACGTGCGTCACACGCGGTCCGCCGTGGCCTACGATATCCAGCATATCTTTCCCGATCCGGATGCCGAAAAGCAAGATATTCTTCAGGCAGACTATCACAGCGAAGATCCAATGGAGTCGGGCAATAACGTGGAGGCCAAACCGATTCAACTCTGGGGAGTCGGAAGCAACATTGCAACGCCGTTGGAAGCAGATCTCGAGCGAAGACTTGGAGAAGCACCATGAACTCAAACACCGCGCCGCGCATCCTGATCTGTCGACTGAGCGCTGTTGGGGACTGCATTCTGACAGCTCCTATGTTGTGCGCATTGCGAGAACAGTATCCCAAAGCGTTTTTGGCTTGGGCGGTCGAACCGGCTGCGGCCCCGTTGCTTGAAAATCACCCTGCGCTCGACCGACTGATTGTTGTGGGGAAACGTTGGCTCAAATCATGGCAGAAGATCCGGTCCGTGCGAAAGGAACTTCGCGCGCTGAAGTTCGATGTCGCGATCGACCCACAGAGTCTCTCCAAGAGTGCGATGTTGGCTTGGCTATCGGGGGCGAAGCAGCGAATCGGATTTCAAACGCCGCGAGGCAAAGAGCTTAGCCTCTGGTTGAACAATCATTTCATCAAACAATCCGCTCGACATTTGGTCGACTGCCAGCTGGAACTGTTGCAGGCGTTGGGCGTTGATTCGCCAAGGGTGCAATTCTGTCTGCCCACGAACCCGTCAGCAGAGGAAAAGGCGACTGGATTTTTGCACTGTGCTCACTTGACCGGTAGTTACGTGGTCATGAATCCGGGTGCCGGATGGGATTCTCGTTTGTGGCCGGCAGACCGATATGGAAGAGTGGCCCGAGTGCTCGGCCAGCACCATCGAATCCCTACGCTGGTTGCCTGGGCGGGAGATCGTGAACGCGCGTGGGCAGAACAGATTTTGACCCACTCGGGCGGTCACGCAGTTCTTGCTCCCGTCACTTCATTGCCTGAATTGGCAACGCTCTTGCGGCGTGCTCGTCTGTTTCTGGGTTCGGACACGGGACCTCTGCATCTGGCCAGTGCCGTTGGCACAACATGCGTAGGATTACACGGAACCACACGTTACCAAGACTCTGGCGCGTACGGTCCACAGCATATTTCGATCCAAGATCATTACCAGGCAGGCACCAGCCGAGCGCGACGGCGTGCCAGCAACGACGCGATGCGCGCCATCGAAGTCGACCGTGTGGTGAGGGCCTGTGAGGAGGTGCTGGCACGACCAGTGGATCAGTCCTCACAAGATGCAGCCTAGCAAGCTCGTATCAACAGCCACGGCGAGGTACGCCCGAACTTCAGGTTGCGTCGCAATACTCGCTCATTTCGAAATTGGCTGTTCCAGCCTCGCTTCTTCGACTGCATGATCAATGCGGCGTAGGTACTTGGACCGTGTCGGAAATCGCAGGACCATCCCAATCAGCAGAATGACGGCGACCAGCGCATGGACCAGGTCGTTCCTTGTGAGGAGCGCATACAGATTGGCAAACGCGCCTCCTTCCAGCAGCGCGCAACCAATGATTGTTGTAACTTGAATTCGCTGTGCCTCGTAGATGGCGTGATCGTGGCCGGCGTCGCCGGTAAGCATGGTCTGCATCGCTGGTTGCGCATTGGGCGTGCTGCCATGAGGTGTTTGAGCAACAAGGATCGGCGCGACAATCGAAGCAACAGCACAGATCACTGCCAGGCCCAACATAATGTCCATACGATCGGGACCGAAAAATGTTCGGCTCTTCGGAGGAATTAGTGGGTGAATGGGGTGTTTGTGGTGGCGTTCTGTTGTAGAGCCCCTCGGGAATCTGAACAACCAAGCCTCAGGTTGGTGGGGCGTGTTTGAGTTGGTCCGGCTTCGTCGTTCTTTCATCCGT
>JASLRF010000641.1 GCA_030744095.1 Pirellulaceae bacterium
TATGCTGTTGCTTAGGAAGCTGCGTTTTTGGTTCCTGAGCCATTCCCAGCGAAACGCCGCACAGCAATAGGGCTACCACCATTACGAACAACGTCTGAGTTCTGTCGAGCTTGAGTCCACCCTTCATTTCGCCATCTCCACTTGCTCAGTCGTTCTCAAATATTTGATCAGGTCAATCACTTCCTGTGGTTTCATCTGCTCCAACTGTCCGTCGGGCATCATGGACTTGGGTGAAACTCTTCGCGTTTCGATGTCCTCCTTGGCGATGACAACCGTTGGCTGTTCGACCGTTTTCAGTACGACACGAGTTCCATCTTCTTCAGCAACAACGCCATTGATAACGCGTCCGTCGACCGTGGAAATCAGGACCAATTTGTATCCGTCGGGAACATCGTAACTTGGATCGACGCTATTCAAGAGGATGTAGTCAAGGTTGGCACGATTCGATCCAGTCAATTCGGGGCCAATCTTGCCGCCTTCACCATAAAGGACATGGCACGCCGCACACGTCTTCTTAAAAACGGCTCGGCCCCGCGAAGCATCCGCGCCGGCAATCGCGCTCGGCGTGATCATTTTCTTGTACTTCGCCATCAACTTCTCGCGGTCTTCGGCAACCGGTCTCACTTTGCCGTAAACCCGCGCAAAACGATCCCCCAGTATGTTGTTAAGTGAACGTGCGACGTGCGCCGGAATCTCATCGCGTGATACCGTCCCTTGCCTGACCGCCGCCAGCAAAGCTTGCGCGTAGCGTTTTCGCGTGGCAAGGGTCTCAAGCACGGCACGCCGGAGTTCAGGACTCATTTGTGCGTACCGCCCCAGCAACACCGAAGGAGCCGACGCGTTCTCGACCATCGCATAACCACGAATCGCAGCCAAGCGCAAAGGAGTCTCATCCAACAGCGATTCTAGTAGCGAGGAAACTTCTTCATTTTGTTGGGTCAACAGCGAACGAAGCGCCGTCCGTCGAGTATCTGAATCGGCCGAAGTATCCTGCAGGATGGCAAGTGCCCGCCGCATTGCCTTGACGTCGCCAAAGGTCTGTGAAAGCTGCAGCGACAAATTTCGCACACCTTCGTCTTTGCTAGTGGCGAGCTTTTCACTCAACTCACTCCAACCTTTGGGGGCCGCAACATTGCGCCGTCCCGCAAGCCCGCTTAACATGCCCCGCATCAAGGCGCTCCGAACACTGGGATCGTCGGCTGCATCCAGTGTTTCAACCAGCATGGCAAGCGATTCGGATTCGTCGATCGCCTTCGCGATGTGGGGATAGCAGACGAGCAAAAACGTAAACAGATATACGATTGAACGCTTCATGCTTTTCATGCGGTGATGGTGATGGCAATTCTTGTGACGAGACGACAGTCAAACGAGACATTCATCGATCTTCCTCCAATTCGGTACGGTTCTACTGTAACGTGAAATCTGGCAGCTTCACAGTCTCTCCACCTTTGTCCGTAGATTCAGCCTTTCGCCTGCTCCAATTCGGGAGACTGAGTCAGCACACGCTGGCAGAAGAAAACAATGAATTCTCGGGGCGGGATCGGCAGCCTTAATGAGATCCGTGGTTCAAAGGTTGGTTTCAAGAATTCTGACAAACAACAACCAACGGGTGCCACAAACACTTCAACGACTGAATTCACTTGCTATTCGTGTTCATTCGCGTCCATTCGCGGTATAAACACGCTGATGCCGTCCACGGTTACAAACAACGTTTCGCAATTCACATTCGAACTGTGACGCAAGTCCAAATGAGGAGCAACATGAAGACACTAACAAGGGGGACTTTGACCGGGCTGATCTGTACGACACTTCTGGCCGGTCTCGCATCGACAAGTGCGTTCGCGGGAGAAGCGGACAAAACTCTGGTCGTTGCCGAGAATGGGGCACCAGGCGAAATTGGGCGGCCTCCG
>JASLRF010000642.1 GCA_030744095.1 Pirellulaceae bacterium
CAACGTTGGTGATAAACAGCTTTTCGCCGGTCACCAAATACTGATCACCCTGCAAGACGGCACGGGTGCGTAGCGCAGTCAGATCCGATCCCGCACACGACTCGGTCAGTGCAAAGCCCGACAGACGTTCGCCGCTGGCCAAACCGGGCAAGAACCGTTCTCTTTGTTCCTCGTTGCCGAAGGTGCGGACAGGATCGACCGCACCGATGCATCCATGAACCGAGGCCAGGCCAGCGATGGTGGGATCTTGCGTTGCCATCCGCGTCAAAAACGGTGCAAAACTTCGAAACGGAGTTCCGCTACCACCGTACTGGCGATCAACCAGTAAACCCCAGTAGCCGACACTGCCCAATTCGCCGAGCACGTTGTCCCCAATCTTCCCCTCGTCGTTCAACACGGTCCCGGCCAAGCGATGCCGCTGTACGACGTCGATGGAATCATCCATCACCTTTTGGATATCCGCGGGCGTCTCCATCGGTTTGGATTCGAACAAGTCGACTGGGATTCCCCGGTCCCAGACGGCCCGATGCGCGGGGCTGCTGACGGTCTGATACTGTGGCTTGAAGAGTTCCTCGACCTGGTCGTCCGCTTTGTCGATAGCACCAGTTCGGCGCGCCTCCTCGTCGCTCTTGCCACCCAACTTGAGCGCTGTCTCGGCAAAAGACGCTTCGTGATCGGAGTCATTTTCAGACACTTGTTTGGGATCCGGATCAGGGGCGATGGACATGGCCTTGGTTCCTTTCCAGCAATTCGAGATGAAGTCGGCGCGCGCGCCATCCGTAGGATCTTATCGTTGAAATCAACCCGCCGACCGCATCGACATTTGCTGTTGACCTACAAGGACACGGCAAACGGCGAAGACAATACGAATTATAGCGGTTTTGGCAACTCTGGCCGCAGGACCAAAGTGCCGATGACGAGCACCCAAACGACTTTGCCGCCGGGTAGTCCCTTCGGGGGTGGCGTGGAAAGGAGGGGCAGGCCAATCAGGCTGCCGCGCCCTGGCTACGCGTGCCGCAAACCGTCTGCTGGCGCTATTGCTTCGTCCAGTCGCGTCGTTGCCGCGAGCTGGGGATGCCCATCTTCTGACGGTACTTTGTGATGGTCCGCCTTGCGACCTGGAGGCCATGCTTGGCCAGTTCTTCCACCAACTGATCGTCGCTGTAGGGCTTCTTCTTGTTTTCGGCGTCAATGACTTCCTGCAACTTCAGACGAATCGTGTCCCAGGCAACTTCTTCACCCTCGGCCGTTTGCGTGCCACCGACGAAGAATCGACGCAGCGCCAGTATTCCGCGTGGCGTCTGAAGCCATTTATCATCAACCGCTCGACTAACGGTCGTCACGTGGACGCCAACCTGATCGGCGATCTGTTGCATCTTGAGCGGTTCGATTGCCTCCGGACCCTCTTCCAGGAATCGCACCTGGTAATCGACCACGGCTTGAGCAACACGCGTCAGCGTATTGCGGCGCTGTTGGATGGACTCAATCAGCCATTGGGCCGCATTGACTTTACGTTTGATGTATTCCTTTTCCTCGGCCGTTGCTTCGCCACTTTGCAATCGACGACGATAGTAGTCGCTGATGAACAGGTTGGGTGTCCGATCGTCATCGACGATCACTTTGTATTTGCCGTCTTCAGTGCGTTCGACTCGCACGTCTGGCGTGGCGGTGGCGACGAAGGTGTCGGCGAACGATGATCCGGGCTTTGGGTTCAGTTTCTTGAGCTGGTCCCAAACCTTGTGGATCATCTCGATCGAATAGCCCGTTGCCTTCTGAATTGCTGGAAGCCGATTGTCACGGAGATCTTCGAGGTGCCCCATGATCAGCGTCCGTAGCTCGACGTAATACGGCAGCTCCGGCGTCAGTTGCAACAGCAGGCATTCGCGAAGATCGCGCGCCGCCACGCCCCGTGGGTCGAACTGCTGGACAATTTCGAGGGCCTTTTCCGCGAATTCCAAATGCCCAACCTTCGCGTCGGGAGGCAACAAGTCCTGGACACTTGATCGCAGATATCCGCCATCCTTCGCGTCCAAGCTTGAAATGATTCGCGTACACATCAGTTCGAGTTCGGCTTCTAGATCGAGTTCGCCAAGCTGATGGAGCAGATAGTCGTTGAGTGTTTCGTGGCGGGACTCGACATTAGCCATCGCGTCATGTTTGCGACTGGCATCTTCGTCCATCCGGTTCGACGAGACTCGCGGGCGTTCGTCAAAATAATCGGGCACCTCGCGATCGAGATCCAGCAAGCGTTCAAAGTCGTCTACGTTGTCGGACTTCTCGTCAACTACCAGTTCGCGTTCAGTTTCGGCCGGCGCGTTGGGGTTTTCGTTTTCCTCGTCCGTTTCTTCTTCGGCGGCGGGAGTCTCTTCCTGAGTTTCAAGAACCGGATTTTCGATCAGTTCCTGCTCGATCCGTTCCTGGAGCGCCAAAAGCGGCAGCTGCAGAATCTCCATCGACTGGATCATCCGCGGTGCCATCTTCTGGGTTTGGACCTGTCTGGCTTCGAGACCAAAGGAAAGTCGCATGACGGTTCGGACGATTCCGCGAGAGAAGGTGAATTGAAACGGTGGTCAGTGTGTTCGTCAGGTCGATTCGTAGGTTTGAGTTGTAGCCCGAACGGGAGTCAAGGCGGAGTACCACTGCGGTCGACTGAAAATCCCGTGTTACCTTGGGCTACCAGGGCAACGGAAACTTACCTTGTTTTTATGCCCGTACTTCCTCAAATCACTGCGTTGGCGGTGGTTCCATACCGCCCAGTTGTGAAATCATGTCGTTAAGACCGGGCAAATCCATGCCACCGGTGAGTGATTGCATCATCTCCATGTGCAGCTCCTTGGATTTGGCAGATGCCTGGTTGATCGCCGCTGGGAGCATATCTTCGATCATCTCGCGATCGGTCAGTGTCGGCTCAATGCGAATCTTAAGCACCTCGCCCAGTCCGTTCGCCTCGACTTCGACCATTCCCCCGCCAGCCGTTCCAGACACTCGCCGCGATTTTAGCTGGGCGTTAATCTCTTCCATTTTACCGCCAATTTGCTGAGCTTGACGGAACATGGAAGCCATGTTTCCGATTCCCTTGAACATCTCCAGTCCTTTCCAGCTCTTGATCGCGGATCGATCACGCTATCGCCTGTCCGGTTTGGTGGGTCGTGGACGATCAACACGGTCGATCTCGGCGTCAAATAGTTCGATTGCCGCATGAACCATGGAGTCCTTCTCAATGTCACGGCGCAGTTGCCGCATCGAAGCGACGGGCTTGGACTTTTCTTGGACAGACTCTTCGGCAGGAACCACTTCGTATCGAACGTGTACCGGACTACCAGTAACGAGCGCCAAAGCCCGTTCGACGGTTGTCCTTCTCTCAGGGCGTTCGAGGCTCTCTTTTTGAAGAGTATATCCCGCTTTGAAGCTAACGACCAGATGGTTTGGCGCAGAAATTGCTACGTGATCGTAGAACGACCCGTAGTCAGCCGTCATATCTTCAATTTGCGAAAGTGCTTGCTTCCATACGGATTCGGCTGAAGAAGCGTCGAGTTTGCTGATGTTCCGTGACTTTGGCTGGTCATTTGGGGTCGGTTCGACGGGCTTTTCAGTTTTTTTTTGAGCGGGATTGTTGATCTTTTGCAGCTGGACGGCGGTCGCCACTGCCGGTCGTTTGGCTGGTTGACTGGTGGGCGCGCTCGGAGGGTTGCGACCAGACTGCAGCTGCTGGATCACGACCGCCAAGTCATCCAGTTCGTCGAGACAAGCGACCTGGATGAGGGCAACTTCGAGCAGGGTTCGCACGTGAGTGCTCTGCCGCATTCGAGTTACCGCCTGATCGATGATCTGCACGACCGCCAAGATTGTCTGCAATCCCATCTGCCCGCCCGCATCGCGCAGACCAGGATAGTCTGCCGGCGCGCTGTGGAGCATCAGGTCGGCATCGCAGCCGACCTGGGCAGCCATCATGTCCCGAAAATATCCTAGCAGTTGTTCGGCAAACTGCCCGACATCGATTCCCTGCCCAACCGCGGACTCGACGTCTGCCAGCGCGGACGCGGCGTCCCGCGCGATCAGATGTTGCACGATTTCGGCGAGCCGACCTGCCGGCGCTGTCCCCAGCATGGCGTGCACATCGGCGGTCGTCAGATGCCCATCGCAAAACGAAAGCAACTGTTCGAGCAGAGACTGGCTGTCCCGCATCGAGCCAGCCGCGCGTCTGGCCAACAGTTGTAAAACTTCCTCGTCTGCCGTTATGCCTTCAGTTTCCAGGATGAACCGTAGCCGCTTGACGATTGCGTCTGCTTCGACGGGTGGAAAATCGAATCGCTGGCAGCGCGATAACACCGTGATCGGGATCTTCTCCGGATCCGTCGTACAGAAGATGAACTTCACATGTTCGGGTGGTTCTTCCAGCGTTTTCAGCAACGCGTTGAAGGCCGGTGTCGTGAGCATGTGGACTTCATCGATGATGTATACTTTGAACCGCGAACGGCTCGGGCGGATATTGACGTTGGATCGCAGTTGACGGATTTCGTCAATGCCGCGGTTGCTGGCACCGTCGATTTCCAATACGTCGACATCTTCGCCACGAGCGATTGTCTCGCAGGCATCGCATTGGTTGCAGGGCGTGGTGGTCGGCCCGCTCGCACAATTCAGGGCCTTAGCCAGGATTCGGGCCGTAGATGTCTTGCCGACGCCCCTAGCGCCCGTAAACAAATACGCGTGGCCGACGCGGTTGGTCGTGATTGCATTGCTCAGGGCCTGGGCAACCTGGCCCTGGCCCACTAAGTCAGCAAAGGACTGCGGCCGATATCGTCGAGCGACGACGACGTATTCACCCGTCGACGACGACGGGGTGACAGAATCGGTCATGATGATCAATCACCAAGGCAACAAGGGGGGCGATCTGAGTGAATCAGGACGAACTCGCTCTATCGACAAGTGGCTCTCGCACAAGAGTACCCCGCTTAGGGCTGCTCCGGTTAAGGCCTGACCCGGTTCACGGCTCCCCTTCGCGAGAGCCACTTGTCGACAGAATCGCGTTCGATCCCCCTCAACGTTGTACGCCCTCAGGCAAACGACGTCAAAGGGGGCTGCGGCGGGAAGCTGTCACGACGAATCGCCACTGGCCCATGTCGGCTCAACCTGTCGGGCTCCAGGGGGTGAGACCAACAGCTTTTCTGCCACTTCTCGCGATATTGTCGTTGCCTTTTTGTCGATTGTGACGGTCACGATCCCCGCCGAATCGCAATTCTCTTCCACCCTGCCTTCGGTCCCCAACGGGAGCCCATGATCGCTCAAATAGCGTAGAAACTCGGGTGACTGATCCAACACGCGGACTAACCTGAACGAATGGCCTATCTGCCAATCCGCCAGGCTGTGAGCCTGAGACACCGACAGTGTACCATCCGCCTTTGGGATCGGATCTCCGTGTGGATCGGCAGCCGGGAATTCGAGGAAGGCATCGATGCGATCGATGAGGCGATCACTGACTGCGTGCTCCATGTTCTCCGCCTCTTCGTGTACCTCGTCCCAAGACAATTCGAGCGTCTTAGCGAGAAACAGCTCGATCAAACGGTGCCGACGAAGGACACGAAGCGCCAATGCACGGCCCGCACTTGTCAAGCATACACCCTCGTACCGCGTGTATTTCGCCAGCCCGCTTTCACTGAGTGTCTTGAGCATACTAGTCACCGTTCCCGGTGAAACGCCCAGCGACGCGGCAATCTGTCCGGTGGCCGCTGGTTGGTCGTTCTGGCCGGCGCCGATTTGGTAGATCGACTTGACGTAGTTTTCGATGGTTAGACTGGACACTTGGACCTTCCTGGAAGCACGGTGTCGCTATTGTAAGGGCCGCACGGATTGATGACAAACCAACTCGGATTTGGTGTGCGACCATTTTCCTCGCCGTTGCCACGATGCCTGCGATCGGCAATGATGGATGCGTGAAACTCAACGAACTTGCACGGCACCGATGCCAACAACTGATCGACCAGGCGACTCGCTATCGCGTGGCCGCGATTTGTGACGAATCGGGCACGCAACTCGTCGATTGTGGTGTCCACACGACGGGCAGCCTGGCCGCTGGCGTTGCCCTGGCGGAGGTATGCCTGGCTGGCCTGGGAACGGTTCAGATCGTTCCGGGCAATCGACATATCTGGGAAGGACCCGCCGTCACCGTTCAAACTGACCAACCAACGGCTGCCTGCATGGCTTCCCAATATGCTGGATGGCAGATCGCCGGCATGGACTTTTTTGCTATGGGTTCGGGGCCCATGCGTGCCCGTCGTGGGCACGAGAAGCTGTTCCAGGACATTGGGCATCGCGAATCGAGTGAGATTGCCGTGGGAGTTCTCGAATCGGCCCACCTGCCCGCCGCCGACGTCTGCCAACATATTGCGCACGACTGCGAGATTGACGCCGAAGACCTGACGCTGTTGGTGGCCCCTACGTCCAGCTTGGCAGGCACGGTTCAGGTCGTGGCGAGAACTATCGAGACGGCCTTGCATAAAATGCACGAACTTGGCTTTGACCTTGCCCGCGTTGTTTCCGGGTTTGGCGTGGCTCCGCTGCCCCCCGTTGCCGCCAGAGACGTCCAAGGGATCGCCCGTACAAACGATGCGGTTCTCTACGGTGGTGAAGTGACGCTTTGGATCACTGGCGATGAAGAGAGCATTCGCACGCTTGGGCCGCGGATTCCGAGTTCTGCGTCACCTGATCATGGCCAGCCATTCGCCGAGATTTTTGAACGCTGCGAAGGGGATTTTTACAAAATTGATCCACTGCTGTTCAGTCCCGCTACTGTTCAGCTGGTCAGTGTGGATAGCGGCCGCAGCTTCCGATTTGGCGAGCTGCTACCGGATGTCATTCGACAGTCGTTCGAAAGTTAGACTCCTGATGGTCGGAAACTTTTCGTATTCGAGTCAAGTTCTCAGCGACCGACACCGACCGCAGGTTGGTCGGGGAGCGTACGAAATGAAGGCACGTTCCCTATTTGGCCGCGGCACTGCCGCGTTAGGTGAGAAAGGTCGAAATGCATCTGGCCGTCTTGGCGTCTGGCAATAGCTGGTATTTGAATGATCTGCGTCGCGCGGCCGCCCATCGTCACCGGATCGATCAGGTGGCATTCGATCTGCTTCGGTCGCACCTGCACGGCAGTGCCGCACAGGTTCACAGTCAAAATCGCGATCTCGCAGAATACTCCGCCGTTCTCGTTCGAACCATGCCGCCAGGTTCATTGGAACGAGTCGTGTTTCGCATGGACGCGTTGGCCCAGTTGGAAGCGACCGGCACGCCTGTCATCAACTCCCCCCGCGCAATCGAATCCGCCGTCGACAAGTACCTTGCACTGGCCAAACTGCAGGCGGTCGGGCTGCCGATTCCACCGACGGTCGTCTGTCAATCCAAGGACGATGCGATGGACGCGTTTTCTGCGTTGGGGGGCGACGTGGTGGTTAAACCGTTGTTCGGCGGAGAAGGCCGAGGAATCTGTCGCATCGCAGATCCCGATGTGGCGTTTCGGACGTTCAAGGCGCTGCTGCAAATCGACGCCGTGCTTTACCTCCAGCAATTCATCGATCATGAAGGCTGCGACCTGCGCCTGTTCGTGGTGGGTGATGAAGTGTTGGGGATTCGTCGCCGAAATCCGTCTGATTGGCGCACGAACGTGAGTCGCGGTGCCATCGCCGAACCGCTTGATATCACAATCGATCTGATGGAAATTGCCCAACGCGCGGCGCGCGCGGTGGGTGCAGAGATCGCCGGCGTCGATCTGCTCGACGGAAGAGACGGCCGTCGCTGGGTGCTGGAAGTCAATGCGGTGCCGGGCTGGAAGGCACTGGCGGAAACGCTGGAGATGGACGTGGCAGCCCGCGTTTTGACATTCATCGAAACTCGAGTCGAGATACAGGAGTGACCCGAGTGCCAGTGGAAACTGACAACGTCGTCAACGTCGGTATGCGGCTCTCCGATACGGCGTGTCGCAATCCGTCTGGCATCGCGGTGGTTGATCCGTTGGGGCATGACCGTTATGGCAAGCGGCAGTATCGCCAAGTCACCTTCGGCGAATTGGAAGAAGACACCAATCGGATCGCTGCCGGACTTCAAGCCATGGGTGTTCAAAAAGGCACACGCCTGGTGCTGCTGGTGCGCCCCGGCATCGACTTCATCGCCTTGGTGTTTGCCCTGTTTAAATCAGGCGCGGTGACAATCCTGATCGATCCGGGCATGGGGCGCAATAACCTGATAAAGTGTTTGCACGACGCACAGCCTGATGGATTCGTCGCGATTTCGTTCGCGCAGGCCATTCGCTGCTTACTGCCGCACCGCTTTCGGCAAGCGCGACTGAATGTGACCGTGGGACGTCGGTGGTTTTGGACGGGGCCAACCTTGTCCGGTTTGCGAATGCAGAACCATGCCGCATTCTCCGGTGCGACCACGGCGGCGGATGACTCGGCGGCCGTCATTTTCACGACAGGCAGCACCGGACCACCTAAGGGCGTCCTTTACCGGCATGGAAACTTCGACCGGCAAGTCGATGAAATTCGCGACGCCTACGACATTCAGCCTGGTGAAATCGACTTGCCTGGATTCCCACTGTTTGCACTGTTCAATGCGGCGATGGGGGTTACCACGGTGATCCCTGATATGGATTTTACCCGGCCTGCCGACGCGGACCCGCGGAACATTGTCGAGGCGGTGCACGACTGGCAAGTGACTCAAGCGTTCGGGTCGCCGGCGCTGCTCAATACCCTTGGACGATACTGCGAAAGGCACGAAGTGAAATTACCTACGCTGCGTCGAGTCCTGTCGGCCGGCGCGCCAGTGCCTCCCCATGTGTTGCGGCGGATTCGGACCGCGATGGCTGATGACGGCGAAATCCACACGCCCTACGGCGCGACCGAAGCGTTGCCAGTGGCCTCCATTTCCGCATCGGAAGTCTTGGCTGAAACGGCGCAGCGAAGCGAAGAAGGTGCCGGGACTTGTGTCGGTCACCGTTTCCCGGGGATTCAATGGAAGGTGATCCGCATCCGTGATGATGCCATCCCAGAAATTGACGAGATCGAGGAGATGCCGAAAGGCCAGATCGGTGAACTGATCGTCACCGGACGCGTGGTGACCAGCCAATACGTCACACGGCTCGACGCCAATCCGCTCCACAAGGTGCACGACCGCAACGACCTCGGCAGCAACGACCTGGCCAGCAACGACCTGGCCAGCAATAGATTGGGCAGCA
Organism: Pirellulaceae bacterium; assembly: GCA_030744095.1. Next base: position 9,221 of record JASLRF010000642.1, read on the forward strand.
ACCGAATTTGGCACCGAATGGGTGATGTCGGGTATCTCGACGAACAAGATCGGTTCTGGTTTTGCGGACGCAAGGCGCACCGGGTTGAGACGGAGCGCGGCACGCTTTACACGATTCCTTGTGAAGCGATTGTCAATTGTCATCCTCACGTCTATCGGTCCGCGGTTGTCGGAGTTGGTCACGCGCCTCGACAGACAGCAGTGGTCGTGGTTGAGACTTGGCCTGAACACCGCCCCCGTTCCGAGGCGGATCGATTGGAACTGATCCGAACGATTCGGCAGCGGCTCACCGCGAGCGAATTGACTCGGACGATTGAACACGTCCTGTTACATGAGTCGCTGCCCGTCGACATTCGCCACAATGCGAAGATCTTCCGCGAACAACTTGCTGTTTGGGCGACCGATCACCTGCAGGAAGCACGATGAGCCAGTTGCCAACTTCACAGAGCCCCCCGTTTTTGCCGCTGCTGGTTACCGGCATAGCGGGTGTGGCGGGCTACAACGCCTTTCACTATTTCCGGGCTCGTTTTCCAGGCCAGGTTTTCGGCGTGCGTCGAGCGGACAACTGGCCGCTCTCGGGCGACGGCATCGTCGCCTGTGACGCCATGGACGAAGCAGCGTGGGCCAGGTTGTTTGACGAGCACCAGTTCAAAGCGGTTGTAAACTGCGAAGGGTCCTGCAAGCTAAAGTCGTGCGAACTTGATCCAGAGATGGCTTGGCGCGTCAACGTTGGAGGCTTGCAGAATCTACTACGCATGATTGGCCAGACAAAAGTGCGGCTGGTGCACTTTTCAATCGATCTGGTTTTTTCGGGAACCGCAGGGGGCAGACATGTTGAAGACGATCCGACCGATCCCGTCACCGTCTATGGGCGCACGATGGTCGAGGCGGAAGCGTACCTGCAAGAGCACGCGCCAGACGCTGCAATCCTGAGAATCTCATTGCCGATGGGGATCAGCTTCAACGGGCACGCTGGAGCGATCGATTGGATTCAGTCGCGGTTTGCCAAGTCGAAGCCCGCGACACTCTATTACGACGAGATACGCACACCAGTGTACACGGACTGTCTGAACGAACTGCTGGCTGCATTACTGTCCAACGACATGTCCGGGCTCTATCACGCAGGCGGCCCTCGACCGTTGAGCCTTTTTCAGATTGCGCAAATCGTTAATCGGCTGGGCGGTTATGACCCTGACTTGTTAATTGGCTGCATGCGACACGAAGCCGGCCCCATCCCACCACGCGCCGGCGACGTCACACTGGATTCGTCAAAACTGGTTCGTGCGTTGGGCTACCAACCGTTTGACGCATGGCCGTTGCGAGACGATCACACTCCGGACCATCCCCGCTGGCACAATGATCGATTGACGCACGAACGCGGTTCACCGCAACTTTTGGTAGAGACCCTCTATCGAAATCGGCAAAAAACGGCCCTTCACCGTTGCGAAGGCACCGGTTCACGGAATTTCCGGCACGAATCGGTTGCACCCGTCGTTGCAACGGATAAATTAAATACGAGAAACCGGCCCGGGTAGTAGCTGGCGGGTAGGTACGAAACTGGTTCTTCAGTACAACGTCGGTTTTCAGCACGTGGCGGGCTAGCGCAAATTAGTGTGGAATCAGAACCTCTGACCGTAGTAGAATAGTAGGAGTCCTGGCATCTTGTCTCTTCTTGTCCGTGATCGTTTCCGATCGACAATCGTAACGGTGTGATTGGGGCCTGCAATGGCAAAACTGCGTGCGACGAAAGGTTTCCAACCCGGTCGAGTCTGTTCGTTGGAGCTAGGCACCACCATATTGGGACGCAACCCACAACGGTGTGATGTCGTGCTGGAACACTTCGCCGTCAGCCGCGAACATGCGCGGATCGAGACGTGCGATGACGCGACGTATATCGAGGATCTGGGGAGTCGCAACGGCGTCTGGATCAACGGGTATCAGATCGAGACAGGTCCCAATGGCCGTCACCAATTGAAGGGCTTTGACCGGATCGCGATTGCCGCCTTTGAATTTATTTTTGAGGATGATGCTTCGTCCAACGATGGCAGTAGCAATGTGCTGCTGTTTGCCGACGAAACCACCCGTCCGGATATCCATTCGACTGTGGACGTGGGATGCGATAGTGCCTATGAAGGCCTGTTGGTTGATGAAGAATCGGGTAGCCGGTCCGGCAAGTTGCGAACTGTATTGGCCATTATCGACCAATTGTCCAACACACTGGACATTGACGTTGCCCTGCCTAGAATCATCGATGCACTGTTTCGCGCACTTCCACATGCCCAAAACGGCTTCGTTTTGATCCGCGACAGGAAACGCGACACGTTTCACGCGGTCGCCGAGCGTCGGATGGACGACTCTGTCGACGCGATTCGAATCAGCAAAACGGTCGTTAACTATCTCGTCGACTCCAAGCAGGCTGTATTGAGCACGGACGTGGCCAACGACGAGCGCTTTGGTCGCAGCGCCAGTGTTCGTGCGCTACACTTGCGATCGATGATCAGCGCGCCTTTATTGGATGGATTTGGCGAAGTTCGCGGGATTATCCAGTTGGAAGTTGTCGATGGTTCCAAGCAGTTCGCTCAGGGTGATCTCGAGTTCTTAGCGGGAGTTGCCCGGCACATTGGGATCGTGATCGAGAATGCACAATTGCACGATGCCGCGATCACGGCGCAACGCTTCGAATATGACCAGCGATTCCGTCGGTTGATCGAAGGATCGGTGCAAGGCATTTTGATTCACCGACAGTTTCGTCCTCTCTTTGTCAACGATGCCTGGGCCACTCTTCACGGCTACACGACACGGGACATCATGGCGATGTCCAGCGTGGCCCCGTTGATCGCTGATGAAGACATTTCGTGCGTTGAACAATGCGCTGAAAGACTGCTCGAGGACGAGACACAAACCAAGCGATTCGAGACACGCGGAATTCGCAAGGATGGCTCGACGATCTGCCTGGAAAACTTTAGTACCACCATCGACTGGGACGACGAACCGGCGATTCAAACCACGACCATTGACTTGACCCAGCGCAAGAATGCTGAAGCGATCCTGCAGCAATCGCACGATGAAATGGAACGCCGAGTCCAAGAACGATCATCCGAATTGGCACAGTCCGAGACGCTTTATCGGTCCCTGGTAGACCATCTCCCCATTTCTGTTTGTCGCAAGGATCTTCAAGGGCGATACACTTTTGTCAATCGGGCATTCTGTCAGCTGCTTGAAGCGACGGAAGACCAACTTGCCGGGAAATGCGACGCGGATCTGCTACCGCACGACTTGGCGGAAAGACTGGAACAAGCGGATAAGCAAGTCATTGAAACGGGAGAGCTGCGCGAGTCCATTGAAACGCTCCAGCGTCCTGATGGCAGAGTTTACTACTTGCA
>JASLRF010000643.1 GCA_030744095.1 Pirellulaceae bacterium
TTTCAGCCTTACGTCGCTGGAGACCAAGCTTCCAACCCACAACAAGTTCGCCAGGAGCTGGAATCGCTGCGGGACGTGTATCGTCAGCGACTTCACGAGCTTGATGACCAAATGCAACGATTTGGGTTCGAGCCCGCAGCCCACCAGTCTGACTACACAGACGTCAGTCATTCGACAGAACTGTTCCCAACACACGGACGCACAGTTACTGCCTCGAAGAAGAGCTACCTGTCGGACGGTTTCTTCGCCGACGGACTCCAAGTGACGCTCGGTGGTGGTGGAAGCATGAAGATTTATGGATACGCGCGCGGCGACTTGATTTACGCCGACAGCCAGTTGAGTAATACGGTCATTCCTTTCTTCGCGGTTTCAGAAGATCCGACCAACACCGTCGGGCCGAATTCCGTTCCCGTGCCCAACAACGACGAGCAGTTCAATGTCAACGTCCGTCTGACCCGGCTTGGTCTCGATTTCTCAGATATGCGGTCGGCGTGCCTCAACGATGCCGACTTGAGTGCCAAGATTGAAATCGATTTCGAGACGTTGATCGCCATCGCCAGCGAATCGCGAGCGGTCCCTCGCATTCGCCATGCTTATGGGCAGATGCGATGGGACGAGTTTTCCATCCTATTTGGACAAACGCATGACGTAATCAGTCCACTGAATCCAACGATTAACGACGACACGTTGATGTGGCAGGCCGGGAACCTCGGCGACAGGCGTCCAATGGTTCGATTGAAGTGGGATCGCGATCTGGGTGCTGGCCAGCGGTGGGTTGTCGCCGGAGCGATTTCTTCTGGTGGTGCCATCGACAGAGATGATTTCGACGGAAATGGAATCAAAGACGGAGAAGACTCAGGGATTCCCGCAGTGCAGGGACGTGTCGGACGTGACTGCCGCAGTTGGGTCGCCGGAAGAACGGTTGGGCTTGGCGCCTGGGGCCTTGTCAGCTTCGAAACCATTGATGTACCGATCATGGGCAACGATGATTTTACGGGCTGGGGCATCGGAATTGACTGGAGTGTTCCTCTGCTGCGCGCGGTGACATGGCGTGGCGAGGCGTGGCATGGCCAGAACTTGAATGATTGGCGTGGTGGTTCGGGACAAGGTGTCAACACAACGACGGGCCGCGAAATTGAGTCGAGCGGTGGTTGGACCGAACTCCAAATCGCCCCGAGTGAGTTTTACATGCTGGCGCTCGGGATGACGGGCGACAATCCGGTGGACAGCGATCTGATCGGGAATGCAACGACCCGAACGCTCAACTGGACTTGGTACGTGGGCAATCGGCTAAACCTGGGGGGTGGATTGTCTCTTCACGTCAACGCCGAGTTTTGGAATACCGAATACCTGACGCTCAGCGGCGGCGACGCCATGCGGTTGAAGACGGTCCTGATTCAGCGGTTCTGAAGGGCCTGCCCAGCGTCCGAGCAGCTCAGAGCATTCGGCTGCATCTTTGCGATTAATCACCCTTCTTTTGTCTTATTCTTGCCTTTTGTCTTGTTCTTTGTGCGCCTCTTTTTGCCAGGCTGTTTGTCCACCACGATCTTCATGTCGTTGGCCTGGGAATTTCCTGGCGTACTGCGGCCACGCGCAATTTGCTCATCCAACAAGGCACGCAGCGCTTTCACCTTATTCGGTTGCTTCAGAGCCAAGTTCGTTTTCTCGCCGAGGTCCAACGTCATGTCGTTCAACTGGACCATAGGCAATCCCTCAAGTTTGAACTTCTCCCACGCGGCTGCGGTGGGCCTTGGGGCCGTCCAACCACCTGAAGCGGGGCAACACGACAGCTTCCAGTTGTCGCGCCTGATCGCAAAGTAACCGGAGATCGAGTGGTGAATCACGTCGCGGCGATCGTGATTGGTCTGGCCTCGCAACGCTGGCAAAAAACTGTAGCTGTCTTCGGCCACATTGTCGGCAAGTTCCACGTCCAGAATGGCGGCAACGGTTCTTGTGACGTCGGTCAGGCACACGAGTTTTTCGCAACGAGATCCGGGCTCAACGACACCCGGCCAAGATACGAAGAACGGAACGCGATGACCGCCGTCCCAAATGTCCGCCTTCGAACCACGAAGATCGCCGCTGGGGTAGTGCCCTTTCGCCTGAAGCTGGACCAGTTTTGACGTGGGCGCAGACGTACCGTTGTCCGAGCTGCAGATGATCAGCGTATTCTCCAGCACGCCATTGTTGCGTAACGCCTGCACGACCTTGCCGAAGCTGTCGTCCGTCTGCATCACAAAATCCGCGTGCTTATTCAAACCACTTTTCCCCTCCCACGCAGGGCTGGGAACCACCGGGCTATGAGGCGAGCTCCACGGGACGTAAAGAAAAAACGGCTGATCGAATCGCTTCCGCCCGTTGATATATCGGACGGCAGCTTCGGTCAGCTTGGGCAACATCTCGATCGGTTCGAGATCTTGTGTTACCGTGTCGTTGTCAATCCAAGTCCGGATCTGCCTGGCGTGATGAAACCCATGGAATTCATCGAAACCGCCGCGATCCAGCGGCCCGTGTGTGACAGTGCTTCCCACCCTTACTTTGCCCGAGACATGTTCGCCATCAAACAGCGTGCCTAGGTGCCACTTCCCAATCACGGCCGTGTGATAACCCTGCTGACGCAACAACTTCGCCAGGGTCAGACGCCCCGTGGCAATCAGCGACTCGCCTCCAGTCAATACGCCGGACTGTAATCGCGTCCGCCACGCGTAGCGTCCCGTCATTAGCCCGTAACGTGTGGGAGTACAGACCGACGATCCGCTGTGCGCATCGGCGAAGGTCATTCCGCTCGCCGCAATTGCATCCAATTGGGGCGTCTTGATCTTTCCACGCGTCGGGTTGAGACATTGCAGTTCGCCGAACCCCATGTCGTCGGCAAGCATAACGACGATGTTGGGCCTTTCGCTAGCCCGCACGCCGTTGAAAGAGGTAAAGCCGCATACAGCAAGGCATCCTGTCAAGGCCGCGAAAGTGAATCGAGTGAATCTGATCATGCGGCGTTCCTTTTTTCTAGCTGCTACTTTAGTGCGTCTTAAACCCACGGAATACGGTCGTGCGACCCTAAAAGGCTCCGCCGATCCGGCGAGAGAAATCAGCCGGTGTTGTGGCACGGTCTCCCGACCGTGGCACGGTGGCAAATCACGACTCACCGATTGACCTTCCCGGAGGTGGGCCGGTCGGGAGACCGGCCCAAAACGTGTTGTTTCATGTAAACGCTCCGCATTGCGGGGCAGGCCAAAGCCGCGGCCTATATCCGTGGTCGACTACTTGCGGCCCTGCCGCGTTAGGGACTTAATATCAATGGTCAACGGTCGCAATCCCTGTCCGCACTTTCATCGTTTCTGTGACAAAGCCATTGCCTCGACTCGTGTAAGGTGTGCTCGCATGGTCTCGATAGTCGCCGAGTGCTCTTCCGCCTCAACGAGATTCGTTTGCTCAGTCGGGTCGTTTTTCAAATCGTAGAGTTCCTCGCCACCAGGCCAGCGTGTGTAACGCCAGCGGCCGGTACGAATCGCCTTGCCGAGTTTGTCGCCACGTGTGACGACAGTGTAGACGACTTCTTTCCCTTCTGCAGTTGCATCACGGAGCATTGGAACAAGACTTCTTCCCTGCAGTTCGGCAGGTGCGGTTATTTCGCAAAGATCGGTGAGTGTTGGGTAGAGGTCGATTAGCTCGACCAGCCCTTCGGTAAGCGACCCCGCCTTTGTTTGCCCTGGCACTCGGATCACCAAAGGCACGCGATCACAAGTTTCGAACAGCATGACCTTGCCCCACATGAACTTTTCGCCCAGCAAGTAGCCGTGGTCGGAGGTAAGCACCACGATGGTGTCATCCCAATGCCCCGTGTGTTTGAGGGTGTCAAACACCAAGCCGATCTGTGCGTCGATAAACGTGATACAGGCGTGATAAGCCTGCATGTATTCGCGCCGAAGCGCATCGTTCTCCACTCCGAATTCAAAACCGAAGCCCTCGTAGCGACGCGTCATCGCGATCTTCGGGGCCTGCCTCCAGAAATCTGGTGAAGCCTGTGTGAACTTCAGGTCCGCTCTCGGATACATGTCGAAATACTTGTCCGGCGCCAGGAACGGCACGTGTGGCTTTTGGATGCCACAGGCCATAAAAAATGGACTGTCGCCATAAGCCTTGTTTTCCAGCCACGACGTGATCTGCCGCACGTTCTTTCCGTCCTTATGCTGTTGGTCGCTCAAACCGGTTGGGCCGTAGCCCGGCTTCTGACCGCGAGTCTGTGTGGCAATCGTGGCGTATTTTTCACGCCACAATCGGCGTGCCTTTCCGGTGGCGATTGATCCATGCTTGGCCTCAAACGCCTCACGAATAGGTGTTACCATCGGCATCTCGTCGTTTTCGAAACGCAGCACTTCGTTCCACGCGACTTCTCCATGGTCGAATTTTGTATTGTGAAAGACCTTGCCGACAGCAGCAGTCCAGTAGCCGGATTCCTTGAACCGCTGAGGCATCGAGACGGTCCCCGGACGTGCTACTCGAATGTCCGTCTTGTTGTCGAGAATGCCCGTCGACTGAGGATAGAGACCACTGAGAAACGACGCCCGCGAAGGTCCGCAGACGGGATACTGACAGTACGCCCGACGAAAGGTCATCCCACCCGCTGCAAGCTCATCAAATGCCGGTGTGTTGATGTGCGGATAGCCAGAGGTCGAAACGTGCGTGTTCAAATCGTCGCAGACGATCAGCAGCACATTGGGCTTGGTTTCCGCGGCGGCCGCTGGGACGGCGAGCACACAGGCCAAGGCAGAACTCAACAGAATTCGAGTTGGGAGGTTCATCGTGTCTTGACCTGATCGGTTCTGTGAACGTTCCTCACGTCAGTCGGAATTGTCAGTGCGATGGCCTTCCAAGGCCTTCGGTGACTTAGCCGGCCTCGGAAGGCCAAGCCTACAAAATCAATCGACGTGAGGTTTGCTTTGTCAAAGCTTGATCTCAGGGTGTTGGCATACAGTGGTGGGTAGTCGACAACCCAATGTAGCGGGCACACTCCGTCTGCCGTCCGCCGGTCCCTGGTTCAAGACATGTGATTTTGAAAGGGCTGCTGCACACGGAGTGTGCCTGCTACTATCAAACAAGCTTGGCGGGCAGAAGTGACCAAAAACGATTCTAGTTCGTAGCGTAGACAAAGCCTAGCCTCGTGACGCTAAAGACAATACCGTTCAATGAGGTGATGCCAGTCGAATGGTGACGGGGTCGGCCAACACCTTTGAACGGTATTGGGGCTAAAGGGCACCAGAAAGACAGGCATTCATGAAAGAGGCGCTCGAAGTGCGGCAGGTTCTCGGCAGGTCCTATTCTCTTCCCTTGGCGCGTTTCGACTTCTTCTTCGACGCGATCACGGGTAACAGGCGTTCTGCGATTCTTGCTGCGGACTCTTGCAAAGCTGACTTGGAAGCGATCTGTTCGGCCAAATCCACGGCGATCGACGTCTGACGATCGATGGCCAACACTTGTCCGGTTTTGCGGTCGAGTGCTTTCAACTCAAGCCGAGCTTTTACGGAGACGAGGTTTCCATGCCGTGAGGCGAACTGGCTGAATCCCTCACCAACCAGCAGAATGTCGGCGTCCTTTTTGTTGGCTGTCGAGTCAAGCACTTTGAAACCCAACTCGGTGCAGAATAACACGATCTCCGTTTCCGCGGCAGGATCGCTGGTAACTTGCCCGACGTGTCGTTCGGAGATGTCGATCGCGACCGTCGGTCGTCCACCCCTGCCCAGCTTCTTCTTGAGCATCGCCAGACGGTCTACGTGTGTCACTGACTTGGCGACCAACTCCTCGGCGCGCTCGACAATCGTGCTGGCAACACTCTCAGCCAGTCCATCGACGAGGTCGCCAAGTTCATCGTCGAGATCGCCTTTGACTGACTTACCGACCACTCGGCTCGTTTCCGCCCCCATAATCTTGGCGACAATGTATAGTTTTTCGCCGACAGACAACACGGAGCCCGTCACCAGAATCTTCGCTCCTGTCAACTGCCCCACTCGCACTGCTTGAGATTGATTCACGAGCCCAGACTTGCTCAATTCCTGTTCCTCGACCAGCCTATCGAGATCCGCTCGATCGACCAGGTACATGGCAGGATTGGCTACCAGACTTGCAAACAGCAGGTCCGTGACTTTGCCTCCCATCTCCTTCACTTCGTCACCCCGTTCCTGGAAGGGGAGGATCGCGACGGGATAGACGGCTTCCTTTTTTGCATCCCCTTCATCGTCCGCGCGCAATGGCAAACCACACAGCAATACGGCAAACAAGATGGTCCATCGGAAACACATTTGGAAACTCATGATTTACTCTCCATCGTTCTGATCTGAAGGGCTGTTGTTGAGATCTTCGGTCACGTGTTCGAATAGGCGAGCCAGGAGAAAACGTGGAGTTGGGCCATGGTGCCAGTGCTGGATGAGGCCGAATCCGCACACCGCCAACACACCGCACTGCTGCACACCTCGTTCGCGAGAGCGTGTTTCCCACCAAGGCCATCCTTGCGTCGTGTGGGATACTTCGAGCACCAGGCGGTTGCGGTAGCTCGCATGAACCAGGCGGCTCGTCACGGGTTCTCTGCCCGGCAGCCACTGCCTGGCGTCGAGTCGTTTGTCCAATTGTGTGATGACATCGTTACGGCGAAAATCCATACGTTGCCAGATGGCCTGTTGGGCGTCGCCCTCGAGCATCGGAAATCGACCGTCACCGGGCGCGAGACACAACACCGGCAAGCCCCGCGCGGCGACGCCGTAGAGTGACTCCGCCAGCGATCGATTCTTTGCCAGCGACACGCCTTCGCCGATCACCAGCAGGCCACTGCTCAGCTCGCTCAGCGCCGCGACGTTGCGAGTTTGCGTAAACGGAATTGCTGCGTCGGCAAAAACCTCTGCCGTATCTCCTGGTGGATCGAAGAGTGTGATTTTCAGTTCTTTCAACCATCGGGATCGGTCGAAGAACGCATCACGAGGAAAAACCCAAATCGGCTTCCTAAGCGAGGCCGCAGCCTGCTGGCCGTCACGAGCCGCAATCGACACATCCAATTGCGTTGCAAAGATGACGCCGTCCTTCACGGCCGGAAAACGCAATGGAACCACAACGTTGGCCGTCCCGTCCGCCGGCACGTCCATAAGCGATTCGCCGCCGGCGACGGTGCGGCCGTTGGCTGAATAGTTCCAGCGCATAACACCGTCCAGCCGCGTCCGCGAAGTCACGGACAAATGGAGTTTCGCTTCCGAACCTCCAAACACATTTGACCATTTTTCTTGTGCCGTGATGACAATGCCGCGGTCATCAGCAGAAAGCGGACCGGCATACAAGGCGAGACCCAGTGCGATCCATGCCGGCCAGCCGCGACCGTGTCGTGATGTCTCGTAACAACACACGACGCTGGGTTGTGCCGGTCGAACAGGACGTTGATTTGGTTTGTAGCTCATAGCTTCACTCTGCCTCTAACTCAACCGGTCATTCAAAACGGCAGCGGTCTGAAAAACGCGGTATTCGAATCCGTCCGACTGTGTCGTGAGCACTTCGCGCAGCTCACGGTCGGCCTGCAATTCGCTTGCGGACGATCTCACAGTCACCGCGCCACTCAAGTTCACCTCTGTGTCCAGTGCGATCATTCCATCCGGTAACGCAAAGGCCCACATCTCGAATCCCGCATCGCCAG
>JASLRF010000644.1 GCA_030744095.1 Pirellulaceae bacterium
GGTCCGCGTGGAAAGCACGCGAAATCCGCTTCGGCAAATTCCGTCTGATCCGCGGCTCGAACTGCGAACGCCGTGTTTGAACTGGACCAGCAAAACGGATGTGTGCAAAACATCAGTACAGTGTCGCCGTTGGCCGCTCCGTAGACGGCTGGATCCTTCATATGGATGACTGACGGATCTTGGGATTGGAAGATCGTAGAGATCGTGGCCGTAGCGAGCTGTTCGACGGAACTTGCCTGCAGATGGTCCACCGTCCAGACGCCCGCCCCTGGTTTGAGGAACGATGAAAACTCGCCGGGGTACGGAATTCCGGTTTTTTCAGTCGAGAAAAAAAGTTCGACACCGTTCGCCGTTGTTCTCAATGCACTGCCTTCAATCGAAAGCACTTTGCGATCGCCGATATCTAATGCGGATTTGGCGAAGCTGAGCGTCTTTGTAAACGTATCGCCATCATCGGTCGAACGAAAAACTGCCAGCTCCAAGCCCCGCTCGCCGAGCCCCAGACCCGTGCGCGAGTCGCCGTGGTTGCGGTACCGGCCGACCAACAAGAGCGATCCGTCTGGTGCTTCGACCATATTTCCACCACCGAACCAGAATCCGCTGGCTGCCTGCTTTGGCGGGATTATGACCCGTGCCCGTCGTTGGTCGACTAGTGTCTCGGCCAGTTTGAGCAGTGCTCGCTCGGCAACTGAGTTCAGCTGTTTCATGACGGAGTAGGTGGTTGGTGGTTGGTCGTTGGAAGTTCGCAGCGGTTCTGGTTCATCCTTCCTCCTTCAACCTTTCGAAGGCAGCGAGCGCTTGTTCCAGGTGTTGATCCGTATGTGCGGCCGACATCTGAACTCGCAATCGCGCGGTGCCTTCGGGCACGACGGGAAAACCAAACCCAATAACAAATAATCCCAGTTCCAGCAGTCGGTTTGAAAGCCGAATCGCGTCGGAGGTAGCGCCGACGATGATCGGGAGAATAGCTGTGGGCGAATCGAGGACTTCATAACCTAATGATTGCAGTCCATCTCGCATCGTATTGACGTTCTCATGGAGTCGTGCGAGGCGTTGCGGTTCGCGCTGGACGATCTCCAGCGCCTTGTTTGCGCTGCAAGCGACCGTCGGCGGCAACGCGTTAGAAAAGAGCTGCGGTCGACTTCGTTGAACGAGATAGTCGATGACGTCTCGTGGACCGGCGACGTATCCACCAGCGGCACCGCCGAGGGCCTTACCCAGCGTACCGGTGAAGATGTCGACTCCCTCGGGGCCCCGGCCAGGCAAGCCGAAATGTTCGTGCACGCCACGACCGTGCGTTCCGAGCACACCGGTGCCGTGCGAATCGTCGACGACCAACGTCGCGTCATGACGGCGGCAGGTGGCAATCAATTCTGGCAGTTTCGCGATATCGCCTTCCATGCTGAACACGCCGTCGGTCACCACGATCTTGGTAGCTGCGGATTGCAGTTCCGTCAGCGTCGTCTCTAACGCATTCATGTCGCTGTGCGCAAAGACCTTACGCGTGGCCTGCCGTGCCAGACGTCCCGCGTCGATGATGCTGGCGTGGTTCAATTCATCGGAGATCAAGCCGTCGCCTGTTTCCACCAGGTTAGCTAGCAGGCCTTCGTTTGCATTCCAGCAGCTAACATAGGTCAACGCGGATTCCGTGCCCAAAAAATCGGCGATACGTTCTTCGAGTATCCGGTGGCATTCAAAGGTCCCGCAGATGAACCGCACGCTGGCGGTCCCGGCCCCGTAGCGTTTCAAACCTTCAACGCCCGCCTCGACGACCTCTGGATGATTGGCCAGACCCAGGTAATTATTCGAACAGAACACCAGAACGTCCCCCAGGCCGTCGATCGTCGTGATCGGTGCCATGGGGGCGGTCAAATAACGAAGCGACTTGTAAGTGCCACTCTCGTGAAGCTGCGCAAGGGAGGTTCGAAGGCGATCGTCAAGCATGGACACGGGGAGTCTCCTGGCGTTGGGGCAGGCATACAGCGGGTGCGCCGCGGGAAAGCGGACGACCATGATTATGCCGCCGTGACGACGATTCGTCGACCAAGCCGGTGTGGTTCCCGATAGGTCTAAACTGGCACGTTGCCGGATTCCAGGACGTCGACGAGCGCCTCGGCGGGGATGGCCAACTTCAGAATCGGCGCGAATTCAGTGAATGACTCGTCGACCATAGCAAAGACTTCGCTGACGGTAGGTGCATCGGCGGGAGCAAGCCGTTTGAACGCTTCGAGGAAGGCGGCCCGTTCACTCCAGCATTTGTCTGCAGCTGTTGGCAGCATCGCCGACAAGCCGACGGCAAGCGAATCTGCCGATCCTTGATCGATGGCCTCTGACAGGTCCGTATGAAATCCAATCAGAGAGACGAATTGATCGGGAAGCTTCCAATTGCGAGCCATCATGGCACTGGCATCCGCGTGATTCCAGCCAAACCGTACTTTTTCGAGGTCTGACAAACGTGCCTCGCCACCGTTGCGTGCTTTCAACAGCGTTTCGTATTCAGTAGGCAGCTCTTTGGCCAGCAAAGGAACGGCCATATCTTGCAACAAAGCGGCCGCAAACAGATCCTCCGCATTGGCCAGTCCCAGTATTCTTCCGAAGATACGGGCGAATATTGCGCGACGTAGCGAATCCTGCCAAAGGCTCTTCAGGTCAAAGGGTCCACATTTTGGATTCGGCATCAAACTGAACACGGCGCTCCACATCGCGAAGTTCTTGATCGTACGGATTCCGACCAGTGAAATGGCCAACTTGATGCTGCTGATTTCATTGGCGAAACCGAAGTACGACGAGTTGACGAAACGTAGAACTTGTCCGGTCAGCCCTGGATCGGATTCGATCGGAATGGCAAATTCGGCTGGGCCATTGTCAGGGTCCTGTGAAAGTTCCAGCAGTCGAATTGCGCTCTGGGGTAGGGCGGGAAGTTGGGCACGCCCGAGCAATTTGTCAAGTTGGAAGGAGGTGTTGGCCGTCGTCATGTTTGGAGTTCCTGCTGAAGAGTCGGTACGGCCACGCTCGACCGGTTCCGTTATGGCCGGTTCCGTTATGGGTAGTCAAGCGGAGCCAAGTAGATGTTTCCGTCGCAACACTACGCCACGCGAAGCGCCAGAGCAAACGAACGTCCGCGGTGTGGCAACTAACTTCGTGAGACGGTGGCGCGAGACGTCGCACAAACGGTTCGCGCGGTGTAACCCCTTCCTTCATGATGCACCAATGCCACGTACGACCGTCGGGTAACGTCGTCAATTGGCAACACGCGCGGTGGCGGTGGCGCCGATGACTTTCGCCGCCCAAGTTGTTGATTCGACAAGCCTTAGCGTATGACGTTGCGGTTGTCTGATTGACAGGCTGCGGCACGGCGCGGCTGTTGCGTTCTTCTCAAGGCGTTAAGCAGAACGCGATTCTCAACGCCACATCTTGTCGCTCGGATTTCTGCAATGTTTTTTTGCTCGACTCAGATGCTGTTGATCACCACGGTCATTTTTGCCAGTCCCATTGGACAGATCACGCCGGCGGAGTCGGCCCCCACGGCATTCGGCCAAGTTCCGGCGGTCGCGCCCCCCACCAGCGAGTGGCGGCGTACGTCGGAAGGTTGGCAGCGGACGAGCGGTTGGCCGTCGATGGCCGATCGAAACACCGTGCCGCCGGCTGCCAACGTTCACCCCTTGGTTCTCGCAACGCTCATCGGCCTGATTTCACTCGGTGGGCTGATCGGTTTCGGATCGCCACGTCGCAGATCACAATAGAGCTACGGCAGTTCATCGCGCCGGGTCGCCTCTTGGCGACTTCATGCCGATATCTAACTCTTGCACATGTCAGTAGTTGTGCTGTCGACCGGGTGGAATTCAAGACATTCTCGCGATTTCTTGTACGAATCCTGACGGCATTTCGCACTATTGAAGATGGGGCGGCATTGGTCGCTTCTACCACGAAGTTCGAATTGCCTTCAGAGACTTTCCAATGCGATTAACCTTACGCACGATGTTGGCCTATCTGGATGACATTCTGGAGCCGAAAGATGCCGGCGAGCTAGGCGAGAAAATCCAGGAGAGCAGTTTTGCAAGCGATTTGGTGCATCGGATTCGCACGTCGACGCGCCGGCTAAGGTTGGGCGCGCCCAAGTTGACGGGTCAAGGCACGGGGCTCGATCCGAACACGGTGGCCGAGTATCTGGACAACACGTTGCCGGCCGATCACGTCCCAGACTTCGAGAAAGTTTGTTTGGAATCGGACGTTCACTTGGCGGAAGTCGCCTCCTGCCACCAGGTGCTCACGATTGTGTTAGGGGAACCGGCGGAAATCGATCAACCGCTGCGTGAGCGGATGTACCGGATTGGGCACGACTCGGTAGAGTCGGCCACACCTGGGGCAACGAGCAGCGTCACACCCCCTCCCGTGCCGGCACAAGACGAATCGGGTAACGGGGCGGTTACCACATTGGCGCCGCCTGCGCGAACAACGAACTCGGATCCCGCTGGCCGTGGTGGGCCACCAGCCACAGGCGTCTCGATGAAGTCGTTGGCCATCACGTTGTTGTGCACTTTTGTCGTGGTGGTCGTAGCCCTTCGCGCCGTTGGGCCGTTTGACCACACCCACGTCGCGTATCGTTTGTTGTTTGGTCAGCGTAGCAGTGGCGAGGTGACGCAAAGCGACGTGAAAGGGCCGCCTGCCCCCGCGGCGGATGGGACGCAGCCTGTGGCAGGTGCGGAGTCGACAGAACAGGCCGTCGGAGAGTCGCCCGCGACTGTTGGACCGGCCGTAACGCAGAACCTCGACGACAACGCGAAGGAACCCACAACAACTCCCGAGATCCCACACAGCGATCCGCCAGTGTCACCGATTACCAAAGCGGCAGTGGACGATCCCCCATCCACGACCGATAAAATCCCAGCGACGGTAACGCCCGGCGTGGACCCAACGACGGTTCCAGATGTGATCAGCGAAACACCATCTGTGCCAGTGGAACCGGGCACAACGCCACCGACGGATCCACCAACCACAGTGGACGTGGTCCCAGCTCCAAAAGTCGATGTGACCGAAGTGGTCGAAGTGGGCCGGTATGTGGCCGAGGACCAAATGCTGGCGCGGTATGACGCGTCAACCGATGACTGGTATCAGGTTGCCAATGCTACCCTGCTAGCAGCCGGTGATCGGCTGATTTCGTTTCCAACCTACCGTCCGCACGCCGTGATCGGCGACATCAATGTCACCTTCATTAATGCGACCAGCGTCGAATTGATGACACCTGGCGAGGAAGGGCAACCGCGGATGAACGTGCTTTTCGGAAATGCCGTGATTCTGCCGTTTAAGGCCGCCGCCGGACGGATTGCGTTGAAGATCGGAGACCAGGAAGGGAACGTTGTTTTTGGCGATTTGGATTCGGTCGCCGCAGTGAAGATTTCGCGATACCTGCCACCTGGTGTGGATCCGGAGAAAACAGTCGCCAACCATATCTTTCAGTTGTATGCAGTCAGCGGTCGAGTTGGGTGGAGCGAGCCTGGCGCAAAGACGATCGTCGTCGACGCAGGTCGCATGTTAGCGCGCGTCGACGGCAGCGCGGCGTCGGTCGTTGATGCAGGACCGTTACCGGCGTGGATCGAAGGACGTGATCAAAAGGAGATCGAACGACGCGCTTCGCTAGAGCTGCGGACCGCCCTGGAGAAAGACCAACCGCTTAGTCGATCGTTGATGGAAATGACGGATTTTCGCCAGCATGAAGTTGTGGACCTCGCTTGCCGGTCCCTGAGTTACTTGGCGGTCTACGATCCACTGGTAAAAGCGCTCAGCGACAAACGACAGCATTATTACTGGAGTGATCAATTTGACGAATTGCGTGCCATCGGGGCGCGAGGCCCTGAGTCCGCGGCAGCGCTACGCCGGATGATCGAGAAACTCCATGCGAGCGACGCGGCGTCGCTGTATCGGCTGACATGGGGATTCTCGCCTGCACAACTAAGTCGAGGTGGAGACGCAGAATTGGTGGACTTGCTGGAAAACGACGCAATGAGTTTGCGTGTGATGGCGTTCATGAATCTGGAGAGGATTACTGGGGGTGTTACTAAGAACTTCCGTCCAGAATTGCCGCCAAGTCAGGAAAAAACGAAAGTCGCAAACTGGCGGCGCGCGTTGAACGACGGAGCGATTGTCTACAAGACGCCCCCGACCCCGTGGGCACCCCCCACATCTGAAGCCGCCGCAGGTTCGAGCCGCTAAGTGGTCTGGATATTCAGTGATACGACTCTTACGGCCGGACTTTGTGAGCGTTCTGACCGCTGCGCCAGCGTGGCCATTGTCTCACGATTCCGGCTACCTCGACTCGCCTTGGTATTTGCGGGGCAATGCCCCTCACGACGGATTCCCATATTCGAGCGGTTTTTCGCTGTTGCAGCTTGAAAAAGTCCAGAATATGGCGAAACTAGTGCTGGGGATGGTGTTTGAGCCGAATGCTGAGAGCCACACTCGTTCTGATTTCCCCCCAGCCTCGTGAAAGATATGATATTCTTCATATCAAAGGCCGCCTTACGGACTGGCCACTTTACTGACCATCAGCAGAATGGGTAGAGTGGGGTGAATGGAATGTTTTTAGTTGAGCGTTGATGAGGATGCATTTGGAATTGTGCCCGGCGTTGGGGGCACTAGAATAGAGGGCTTCGACCAGTGTAGGGCTACAGTGTAGGGCCACACAAACGTAAAGCCAGCAATAGGTTTAGAAGGCTAGGAGAGGTTTTCGGTGCAGATCACGATTTCAGCTCGACACGGACATCTCAGCGATCAGACTCAACAGAAAATCTCGGAAAAAGCCGAAAAGCTCCGCAAGTTCTTCGATAGGATCACAGCGATCGAAGTCACCGTTGATCTCGAGCACCACGAAGAGACGGTCGACGTTGAGATACGTGCATCGGCGGAACGCACCGATGGTTTTGTGGCGCGTGATTCGGCCTCCGAGCTGTTCGCGGCGCTTGATGGCGTGATCCACAAGATCGAGCAACAACTTCGCAAACACAAAGAACGATTGCAAACAAGTCACCGTCAGCCGGGCAGAA
>JASLRF010000645.1 GCA_030744095.1 Pirellulaceae bacterium
GAGAAGACTGGTCCCCCAGATTGCGTCCGGAGTCTTCAGGCCAAACCAGTCGTACAGTGTCGCACACACGTCACTCGGTTGTACCAGGCTCGTGCAACGACGTGACGCCATTTGCCGATCTGGGAATCGTACCAACAATGGGACTTGCAGGATCTCGCCAAACAACTTGTCGCCACAAGCGCCGACATTGCCGTGCTGGCCTATGGCAAAGCCGCGTGGCGAGGTGACGATGAGCAGTGTTTCCTCCACTGTGTGCAAGTTGGCGATGGCTTCGAGAAATGCGTCGAGGATTCGATCCAAAGCCACGACTTCTCCCCCATAGGCCTGCGACAACCCCAGGAGTTCGTCTGGATCGATCTCGCCGTCAAGCTGGTAGTTCGGCGGGATGACCATGTTTGGAGGTGGCGGGTCGTCATCGTCAGCCAGAGATTCTCGTACGGCGTACGGTGCATCCCAAGCTGAATTCATCGCGTCGGCATGTAACCATAGGCAATAGGGACTGGAGCGACTGACCAACTCGTCAATCGCGGCGGCAAACAGCTGGCCCGATCTGGTTTCGTCAACCGTTTGTGCGGGAGTCGGCGTGTCGCTTCGTGCGAGGTTCGTGCCGGCAGAAAAGTCAAGTGCCAGTGGGTGTTGCGCCACCTGTTGGGAGTCCGTCAACAACACCATTTCAACGTCGGCTGCGATGGCTTGCTGAGGCAGTGTTGAGTGTGGTGCGATCAACGGAGCGACCGCGTGCAGGCCCTGCCAGTAGGAACGATAGATGGTGTTCAGACAAACCGTGTCCGCGATCGCAGTTTCGAACAGCAGTGACTCGCTGGCAAGCCGATTCAAGGTCGGCGAATCGACCCATGTGTTCCCGTAGGGGCCCACAAAGCCACTTCCCAAGCGGTCAATGACAACGACAATGGCACTTCGTGGTGTTTCCAAAGCTGGGTAACTCGATCGTCCAAACGGGTTTGCAAAATCGCCTTCGTGTTGCTCAGCATACCGTTCCGGTGGGGCGTGCGAGAAGGCCCCGCGGCCTTGACAGTTGCCAGCCGCTGTCCAAAAATCCAGTCAAAACATTCGCTGGCAGCTCTCACTCGGACCTTTGCTGACCTGAACCTCGGAGTAAATCGATGCAAGTTGACGTGCGACAAATCAAGGACCAAGTCACGGCCAAGACCGAACTGGTTCACCGTCTGACCAGCGAACTCGGAAAAGCGATTGTCGGGCAGGAGAACATGGTCTCACGTCTCCTGATTGGCTTGTTGACACATGGTCATATCTTGCTGGAGGGAGTTCCTGGCCTGGCAAAGACCACCGCGATCAAGTCCTTGGCAGAGGCAATTTCGACAGATTTCAAACGCATCCAGTTCACCCCCGACCTGCTCCCCGCGGATTTGATCGGGACGATGATCTATATGCCCAACGAAGGAACATTCAAGACGCGCAAGGGGCCGATTTTTGCAAATTTTGTCCTGGCCGATGAAATCAACCGGGCGCCGTCAAAGGTCCAATCCGCATTACTCGAAGCAATGCAGGAGCAACAAGTCACAATTGGCGACGAAACGTACGTCTTGCCGGGCCTGTTCCTGGTGATGGCCACGCAAAACCCGATCGAACAGGAAGGGACGTACCCGTTGCCGGAAGCGCAAGTCGACCGTTTCATGCTGAAGGTGAAGATTGACTATCCAAGCCAGGACGAAGAGCGCAAGGTTCTGGATCGTGCGCTCGCGGCGGCCAATGCGGCGATTCAGCCGGTGCTGTCCGCCGAAGATATTGTCGAGATGCAAGAAGTTGTGCAGATGATCTACATCGACGAGCAAATCAAGGACTACATTATCAGTTTGGTCCGCGCCACTCGCGCCCCGGCGACTTTTGGGCTGCAGGACTTGCAACCGCTGATCGATTTCGGCGGTTCGCCCCGCGCGTCGATCTATCTGGGGATGGGTGCTCGAGCCGTCGCATTTTTGCAGGGCCGTGGATACGTCACGCCTCAAGACGTCAAAGACATCGCCCCAGACGTGCTCCGCCATCGCGTCGTACTCACGTACGAAGCCGAGGCGGAGGAAGTCTCGGCAGAAGCTGTCATCGAACGAATTTTAGGCGCTGTTCCCGTACCATAACAAGACACCAGACCTTGAATAAGAAACGTCAGACAAAACCATGAGTTCGCAAAGCGTCGCCGAGATCCTCAAAAAGGTCCAGCGCATTCAGATTGTCGCGAATCGAACGGTGAATGATCTGTTCGCCGGTCAATACAAGAGTGTGTTCCGGGGCAGGGGCATGGAATTCGATGAGGTGCGTCACTATCAACCGGGTGACGACATTCGCTCGATTGATTGGAACGTCACGGCCAGAACTGGTGATTGCTTCATCAAACGGTTTTGCGAAGAACGAGAGCTGACGGTGCTGTTCGTCGTAGATATTTCGGCATCCGGCGTGTTCGGTTCTACTCACCGATCGAAATTGAACGTGGCTGTCGAGATCGCCGCCCTGCTGATGTTTTCGGCGTTGAAGAACAACGACAAAGTCGGTTTGATCACGTTCTGCGATGAGGTGATCGAGTTCATTCCGCCGCGGAAAGGCAAAGCGCATACGCTCCGGCTGATTCGTCAAATGGTCGATGTCGATCCGGTCGCTCGGCCAACGCGAATGGAAGTTGCGCTGGAATATCTGAATCGGGTGCAAAAACGCCGTGCAGTCGTGTTCGTGATTAGCGATTTTCTCGGGCAGACGCGGCAGCGCGCTCTTGCCGCCGCCAACAGGCGGCACGATTTGACGGCGATTACGGTTGAAGATCGGCGTGAGCTGGAATTGCCTGACGTCGGATTCATCCGTTTGCGTGATGCGGAAACCGGCGAGACGATCGAGGTCGATACGCGTCATCGGCGCGTGCGCGAAATGTTTCGTGACGATGGCGTGCGGCGCCGAGAGGCCTTATCTAAGGCGTTGCAGCGAATCGGTGTCGACCAGCTGCCGATCGATACCGAACACGACTACCTGATCAGTCTGCGACGCTTCTTTCACATGCGCCAACAGCGGTTTCGTTAGCGGGAGTTCTAGACGAATCAGAGGCGTTTTGAGACCGCTTTTTGCCCTTGGCCAGAAGCACCCTCCAGTTCAGGACGAGGCGACACAGAGAATGACAGGAAAGGGGAGAATGGTAGGAACGGGGAAATGCAGGGAAATTGCAATGACAGGATTGGAATTGCAGCACCGTCGCCGCGCGACGAGCCGAGCAGGTTCGCCGTCTGCATGTTGCCCGATCCGGTTGCATTGGCAAATTCGGGCTATCAGCCTGGTTGGCGTGGCAACCATGCTGCTTGCTGGTTGCCAAACCGAGTCTTCGGATACTCAGTCGTCGGAGAACACGCGAGTTGCCAAGAAAACGGGTGTGCGCACCAATCAGGAGCTTGGGCCGGTTCGCGTCACGGTCGAGGTTGTGCCGGCACCCGCCAGACTCTCCGACGAACCGACATTGACGGTAACTGTCACGGCGAAGCCCGGCGTTGACGTGCAGCTGCCTCCGTTTGGTGAAGCAGTGGGCGATTTTGTGATTCTGGACTTTCGCGAGCCGTTAGTTGAAGTCCGTGGCGATCGCGAAGTGATTCGGCAAGTCTATTCGCTCGAACCACCACGCACCGGAACACTGGAGATCGACCCAATCACTGTGACGTTCATTGACAAGAAGTCGGGATCTGGACAGGGCGTGCAGAGCTTGGAAACCGAGGCGTTAGCCGTCGAGATTGTTTCTTTGGTGGACGCAGAGGCTCCGTCGCTGAATGATTTACAGGGATTCGCACCGCCCATGGAATTGCCCCGAAAGATCCTGTGGTGGCCTTGGATCATGTTCTCGACTTTGGTGTTATTCTCGTTGGCGATCGGCATATTTTGGTTCCACCGCCAGCGTGCACACGCACTCCGTCCGCCGACACTCAGTCCGCGAGAGGTGGCGTCGCTCGAATTGCAACGCATCTGGCAAGAACAGCTGCACCTTCGCGACATCAAACGGTTTTACACCGAATTGACTGGAATCGTCCGACGATACATCGAAGGCACGGTCGGCGTGCGTGCGCCCGAGCAAACCACCGAAGAGTTTCTGCGCGAGATCAGCAACGGCCATGTGTTCTCTGCCGACGAGCGTCGGCGGTTGAAGGACTTTCTCGAATCGTCGGATCTGGTCAAGTTCGCGGCTCATCAGCCTGATCGAAGGGATATCGACGACGCCTACGATCGAGCTCGGCTGTTTGTCGGCATCGACGACGAGCAGACTGTGAGGGGGCAGACCGAGGCAGTGAATCGTCAGGTGGTGGCGCATGACTGATTTCCGCTTTCAGCACCCCTGGTGGTTGATGGCTTTGATTCCGCTGTCGCTGGCCGTCGTGGTGACGATGCGGCGGGACAAACGGGACGCCATTTGGTATTCCAGCACGGCCCTACTGGCGTCGTTGCCAACGACCTGGGCGCAAATGGTCCGACGGAGCTTACCGGGGTTGCGTTTATTCGGCATGGCCCTGGTCGTTGTCGCGATGGCTCGGCCCCAACATGGTCTCCGCGAGTTTCGCGTCCGCAAGGACGGAATTGCCATCATGATGTGCCTGGACCGTTCGGGTTCGATGTCTGCGCTCGATTTTCAACTGGATGGGAACCGTGTGAATCGACTGGCGGCAGTCAAACGCGTGTTTCGTGATTTTGTTGTGGGCGATGAACAACTCGCAGGCCGGCCGGACGACCTGGTCGGTCTGATTTCGTTCGGCGGCTTTGCCGAAGGGCGGTCGCCATTGACACTGGATCATGCGGCGCTGGAGCAAGTCTTGGAAACTGTCGAAATTCCGCGACCGATTCACGATGCTGAAGGAAACGTAATCAACCAGCGATATCTGGCCGAGGAACAGTCGACCGCGATCGGCGATGCGGTGACGTTGGCTGTGGATCGGTTGCGCGAATCTGCGTCGAAGAGCAAAGTCATCATCCTGCTGTCCGACGGCGAGAACACAGCGGGAGTCGTGCAGCCCGAGGACGCGTCGCTCGCAGCAAAGGAATTCGGCATTAAGATCTACGCGATCGGCGTCGGCTCAACGGGCAAGGCGCCGTTTCCTGCTGTCAACATGTTTGGCCGAACCGTCTTGGTCAATCGGGACGTCAAATTGGATGAGAAGACACTGAAAATGTTGGCTGATAACACTGGCGGACGGTACTTCAACGCTCGGAACACAGAGGCTCTAGGCGAGGTCTATGGTGAAATCGACAAACTCGAAAAAACCGTTTCCGAAGGTCGTATGTTCACCGAATATCGAGAGCTTTACCAATCCCTGGTCCTCTGGGGGCTAGGGTTCTTGATGCTGGAATTGGTTTTGCGTTGCACAAGATTTCGCGCGCTGCCGTAGAACTTCTGAACATTGAACATTGAACATTGAACATTGAACATTGAACATCGAATATTCAGACGTCCAACTTCGAATTTACAACCTCTTGACCATTGAACTCAAATGCACTGGGACGCGCCAAGATACTTTCTGCTGCTTTGGATTCCGTTGCTGATTGTGGCGCTACTGTTGTACGCGCATTCTAAACGGCGCCGCGCTGCGGGGCGGTTTGCGGATCATCCGATGCTGGTTCGCCTACAGCCGGTCGACGAAATCTGGCGCGGTTTGGCGCGAACGCTCTTGCTGCTGCTGGGGGTCAGCTTGTTGGTGGTGGCCGTCGCGCGGCCGCGCTGGGGCGTCTATTACCAGGAGATTCGGTCTCGCGGCGTTGACATGTTTGTCTTGTTGGATGTTTCACGGTCGATGTCCGCTCAGGATGTGAGGCCGAGTCGGTTGGAGCGAGCCAAGTCTGACATTCGCGATTTGCTGGCGCGTGTAAAAGGCGATCGGGTGGGCCTGATCGTGTTTGCCGGCACGTCGGTCGTAAAGGTACCGCTGACCACCGATCGAGGATTCTTTGAAATGGTCCTGGACGATATCGACATTGCCAGCGCGCCACGCGGTGGCAGTTTGGTTGGCGATGCGATCCGCAAGTCGCTCGTCTCAATGCCGGAGGAGCACGACAGGGATCAGGTGCTGGTGTTGATTACCGATGGCGAAGATCACGATTCGTTTCCCGATGAGGCGGCGAAGGCGGCCGCCGCGCGGGGGATCAAGATTTTTACACTTGGATTGGGCGACGTTGGCGAAGGCAATCGAATCCCGTTGCACGACGAAAACGGGAGTCTTCGTTTTCTGCAACACGACGGTCAGGAAGTGTGGTCACGATTGGACGAGGGCCTTCTGAAGTCTGTGGCCCTGGCCACGGGCGGGGCCTACATTCCAGGGAGAACGTCGGCCTACGATCTGGGGCAGATCTACGAAGATCATCTGGCGTCACTCGCGCACGGTTCGGCGACCACCGAACGCCGTCGGCGGTACCGTGAGCAGTTTCAATGGTTTCTCGCGTTTGGGTTGGGATGCCTGTTGCTGGAAATGGCGATTTCACGATATCCTCGGGACTCTTCGCCAAGAACGACCACAGAAGAATCATGAATACGTCTCAACCGCTACAAACCCGCACGATATGCCGCCTTGTTGTCTTTGCCCTTCTGGTCTGGATGACCAGCGCAGCAGCCATGGCAACCGATCGCGAGGCCGCCAAACAGGTTCGCGAGGGAGTTCGTCTCCATCAGGCCGGCGACTTTGAACAAGCGGCCAAGGCATTCTCTAAAGCGGCGGAAACGCTGCCGGCTAATCCCAGGGTCGCATTCAATCGAGGTTGCGCCCTGGCGGAGCAAGGCAAGCACGATGAAGCGGAATCACTGTTGCGTGATGCGGCGCAGTCGCGAGATTCTGCCTTGGCTGCGGCTGCCTTCTACAACCTGGGATGCCTCGCGGGCGATCAAATGAAAACCCTGTTCGGCGACCAACCGGAGGAAGCGGTCGGCGAGGCTCGTGAGAACGGGTTGCTACTGGTCCGTGCAGCCGTCGACCATTACCGCAACGTACTTCGAGTTAACACAGAGCACGCCGCGGCACGCCGTAATCTGGAATTACTGCGGATCTGGAGCAAGCACATTCAGGATCGCTGGGCGCAGCGTGATCGAGAGCGGCGTCGCGAGAAAATGAACCTATTGGAGTTTCTCGCCTGGCTTCAGGCCGAGCAACGTGAAACGCGAGCAATGGCGAAGGATCTGCCTGGCAAACTGGATTCACCTACACTTCGTCAAACCGCTCGCAAACTGGCGGCGACACAACGCGCGTTGACGCTCGAAATCGAACCGCTCAAAGTCAAGCTCGACGAGGCCCTTCAACCGCCCCCAGACTCAGCAGCGCAACCACCGGCGACCAGTGCACCAAATGCCCCCAAGCCCGCCTTGTCACCAGAGATGCTACAGGCCAGACAGGCACTTCACGGGCTAGCCGATCATGCTGGGCAGTCGATGTCGCACGCGGCCGATGAATTGGCGAATCGAAATGTATCCAGCGCGATCGTCGAACAAACCGAAGTATTACCGCCGCTGAACCAACTGTTCGAGCTCGTGGCGCCGTTTGAAGCGATCTTGTCGGCGGCGATTGAGTCCGAAACTGCGTTGATCGAAATGTCAACGCAGGCCACGGCCGGTGGTTCGGCCGGTACAACCGGCGGCACACGGTCCGATCTCGAGGAGGCTGCAGAGGATCAACGATTTGTTTCGGGGTGGTCACGGATTCTGATCAGAAAAGCGGAGCAGCTGTTGACCGAAGCCGAGTCAGCCGGTGACGTGGTGCCGGGAGGTGCCAGACCAACCGATATTAGCCCAACCGAGATTCCGCTGCCGACCGCCGAGACAGACGTCACACCAGCTGCGCCCAGCGACGCAGCTGCCGATTCTTCGCAAACCGCCACATCGACATCGGGTGGCGATTCGGCCCCGCCACCAACCGATCCCAAAGCCGCCTATCGGAAAGCCATCAAACTTGGTCCGCGAATCGAGAATCTAACAAGCGAGGCTGCTGACGATCTGCAGCAGCAAGCCTGGTCCGAAGCGTTACCCAAGCAGGAGGAATCACTCGAGCTACTTCAGGAAATCGCGGAATTGCTGCCACCAC
>JASLRF010000646.1 GCA_030744095.1 Pirellulaceae bacterium
ACAACGACTATGCGGACAAACAGGTTGTGGGCTGGTCTCCTGACCAGCTCACTGTTTCGACCGAAGGTCGACTTTTTCTGCAGCAAACGTGGACAGGCATTCCACGCGCTCCTCTCGGAGACCTTCGGTCGGAGTGGTGTTGCGGTCGGGAGACCGCATCACAACAAGAGGCAAAGCAGCCTTGCTGCCGTTTGGCGTTGCCGGAACTTCGCTTCGCTCGTTCACGGCCTCCGGTTATAATCCGTACGCGAGACCGACAGGCGGCTAACCGAACAACTGCTGCTGTGCGTCATCGTTATCGTCCCGCTTCGGTGGCATCATCTTCAGGTGGGCGAACGCCTTGCCGGTGACCATCCGGCCCCGCGGGCTGCGAATCACAAGTTCGCTGCGCAGCAGAAACGGCTCGACATCGTCACTGAGCGTATCCACGGCAACGTTCATCGTATGGGCGATCGCTTCGATACCGGCGGGACCACCATCGAAGACACGGATCAAAGTCTGAAGGTAGCGGCGTTCCTGGTTGCCCAGGCCAAGCTCATCAATCTCGATCATCCTCAGAGCAGCCAAAGCCACGTCCATCGTGATATGCCCATTTGCTTTGCTCTCCGCATAGTCGCGGATCCATCGCAACAGGTTGTTGGCGACGCGCGGAGTCCCCCGACTGCGATGCGCCACTTCACGGCCTGCCGCGTCATCGATCGGCACTGAGAGTTTCTTGGCGTTCCGCGTGACAATTTCGTACAGCTCGGCCTCCGCGTAGAAACTCAGATGTTCCCGAATCTGAAACCGGTCGCGGAGCGGGCTGGAGAGCATGCCGGCGCGGGTCGTGGCACCGATCAGTGTGAAACGCTTGAGCGGCATGTTCAGCGTGCGGGCGTTGACCCCTTCGCCCAAGACGATATCGATGCGAAAATCTTCCATCGACGTGTAGAGATACTCTTCTACCGAGCGGGGGACCCGATGAATTTCGTCGATGAACAGGACGGAGTTTTCCGTCAGATTCGTGAGGTAGGGCACCAGATCCTTGGGTGCCTTCAGGCCCGCCCCGACGGCCAATTGCAGACTCACGCCCATTTCGTTGGGCAGGCAGCGAGCAAATGTCGTCTTGCCCAGACCGGGTGGGCCATCGAACAGAATGTGCCCTAACGGTTCGCCACGTTTTCGTGCGGCGTCCAGGGCGATTTGCAGCCGGGCGGCCGTTTCGCGTTGGCCAACCATGTCCGCCATGCGTGCAGGCCGAAGGTCGCGGTCGTCATCTTCGGGCAGTTTTGCGGCTCCGCCCAGCGTTGTTTCTCGAGCCATCGTCCGTGGTGGTTCCTTGTGCTTGCGGCATACCTGCCATCTTCCGGCATCATAGCAGAAGCCGCTGGGATGCGGAAAGCGAGGGTTTCCGTCGCCTGGGGTTCGCGGCTGCCAACGGTGGCACCGATGACTCCCATCAAGCCCAACAAGAGCAAGATCGCCAGGATCGCAATGCCGATCGCAACGATGACCTTCTTCCAGGAAGTCGGTGCCTCGCCTGAGGACTTGCCGGTTTGGCCGTTGACGAGGAAGCGAAACACGCGATCTTGGTACGTGTAGGCCATAATCCACACGGGAAACAGCACCGCTTCGCTGGACAGCCCCTCGATTCGCAAATTCACCTTCATGTTGCGATGTCGGCCGGGCACGTGTTGTAAGCACGCTTGCTGTTCGAGATTCTCCAGACCTTGACGCGCCTGCGGTCGGGCGTACTTGCGTTGGACGCGAAACTGCTCGACGATCGCATTGTCCAAGTCCACCTGCTCGGGGGGAACTGCTGCGGCCAGATCGAAGGGGCAGATGGCGGTTGTTTCGCCCGGCGTCAGCACACCACTGGCCCCGATCAAGACCCCGGCGTAGTTGCCTCGGTGTTCGCCCGTTAAGGGCATCCAATCACCACGGGCTCCGAACGGCGTCTGGCTGCTGTCGGCGGTCCAATAGGTAAACGTCTTGGCCGTGAAGACCCAATAGGGGACATAGACGGCTGCAATCTTTGTCACAGCGGCCGTTTGAGAGAGATCGCTGGGGCGCCAAAACCCCCGACCCAACCACTTTCGCATGATGGCAATGGCACTGTCTTTGTCCTGGGAAAATGGCAACACGCGGCGCGGCGCGATCGACTTTTTGGTCGGTTGTTCCTCGAGCGCTTCTGAGCCGCAAAACGGGCACCGCAAAGACTGCGCGGAAGCGTCGTACGTCATCGATGCCCCGCAGCCCGTGCAATCGAATCCTTGCGTCACGGTTTGCACGTCGGTGATGGTCAACACATCAGCATTCGGCGATTCGGCCCCGCAATTCGCGCAGAACAGATCTTCTTCATCGATCAATCCGCTGCAGACCGAACATTTTTGAAGCAAGTCAGACATTAGACATCACCACAACAATAATGACCGCGGCCAAAATCACTGCCGCCACACCCACAGAAAACAGACTGATCCGTTTCCACGACCATGGTTTATCGCCTGCGCAGCGGCCCGTTTGTCCGTTCACCAAGAATCGAAATAGTTTATCGCCGTACCGATAACTCAGAATGTACATCGGTAGCAGGCAGAGGTCTGAATTGACATCCGCAAAGCTGGTTGAAACCTCCAGGCTCCGGTGCGTATCGCCGGGCAAAAAGGATCCAACGTTGCGATGTTCGCGCCCGTTGAACTCATGCTGGCACCGCTGCAGGGCAGCGTCGCGGGCAACCGAGTATTCCTCGGACATCCAGCCGGCCAGATACATTGGTTCGTAGCGTTTCAAGGCCGGCAAGTTGAAAGGTTTGATGCGTTCCGCTTGATCTTGCGCGAGTCCCTTGCTACCGGAGACCAGGTACCCGCTATAGTACCGATGGTGACGTCCACTTAACGGCCACCATTCCGTTTCTCGCACACGACGGGTTTTCGTGACCATGTTTCCTTTGGAATCGCGTGTGGTGTAGGTCTCCGTGCGATACCAGTATTCGCCGATGTTTGCATTCCAGCGGCTTTCGGCCAGCATGGAGAAAGACCAGAACGGCAGGTAGACGCCTTTCAGCTTATCTTCAATCGTGGCCGATTTGAGATCGCCGGGGCGAAACAGTGAATTCTCGCTAATCCACGTTTTGAATTTGTCGTGCGCTTGTTCTGGAGTGATCGCAAAGCCGATAACAAACTCGGGCTCCTGACGCCCGCTCGATGCTGGTGAAAATTCAGAGACATAGGTCGAGTCGCAGAACGGGCAGACGAAGCTTCGCTGTTCGCCTTCGGCACCGATTTCCGCGCCACAGTTGTCACAGCGAAAAAATCTCTGTTCAGTCCGTCGAGTTTCAGACGCATCGATCGCATCGGTGGGGCCGCCCTTATTCGGATCGTTGACTACCTCCGCGTCGACAATAACTACCGGCTGGACAACCGTGGCTTCGACGATTGAAGCACTCGCCTCCTGACCGGTGCCACAGGCAGGACAGAACTTGTCCTGCGGTTCAAGCGGGCAACCACAGGCGTCACACGGTTGGCCATGCGGCGCTGCCGCATCATTGTCGATTGCGACTTCGTCAAGGAATTCAATTTCGGCCATGGCTCTCGTCGTAAATTGTCGTTAGTAGGGCGTTGACGTCCTTAAATTTCTTCTTGCTAGCGATGGCGGAATCGATCAATCGCCGCGCGTCCGCTTCATTATGCCCCAACGCGCACAGCGCATCGAATGCATCGTCCACAACATCACGCTTGACGTCGCTTGCAGGTACATCCATGCCAACGATAAGCGCGAACTTAGGCATCTTTCGACGCAGCTTGGCGATGATACGCTCGGCGGTGGCCGGCCCAATTCCAGGGAGCGTGGAAAGTCCCTTGGCATCTTGTTCTTCGATCAGCACCGCCACATCTTGCACAGGCTTGACCATCGCGCGGAGGGCCTTCTTGACGCCGACACCGTCCACGGAACAGAACATTTCGAAAAACTCGCGTTCCTCCGCACGAAGGAAGCCAATCAATCTCGGCGTGAGCTTTCCGTGTGCCGGATTACCTTCCATGTGATGCAGTGTGTGCAAACTGACCTCTTGGCCAATGTGCGATTGCAATTGGCGACGATTGAAGTCGGGAATTCCAACGGCATACTCGAATGGTTCGACGGCAACGGTGGCATCCTCGCCAACGGCCAATAGTTTTCCTGTGATCTTCGTAATCAACTCGGTTTCCTCATGAAATCAACGAGTATGCAATCGCTTGACAATCTGCTCCGTATCGCATCACGTGCTGTTCTTCATACGCCCTTAGTGACTGCCGCAACACCCTTCACGCCGCCTTCGCCCCAAGGTAATGGTGGCAGAGAGCGATGGCTAATGCGTCAGCCACGTCGGGTGGTTCTGGAGGAGCCAGCAAACCAAATTCGCGACAGATGGCATCTTGCATCTGCGACTTTGGTGCGCGGCCGTTGCCGGTCAAAATCCGCTTTACCTGGGTCGCCGCATAGTTGACGATGGGCACATCATTTTGCGAGGCGGCAAGGCAGATCACACCTCGAGCGTGGCCCATCAAAATGGAAGTGCGTGGACGAGCGTAGTGGGAATACAGTTCTTCTAGTGCCATGGCCATCGGCGAAAACGATTGAACGACATCGAAAATGCCGGCGTGCAACTCTTTCAGTCGGTCGCCCATCGAGTTGCGTGGCCGTGCGCGAATCACACCCGCCTCTACCAGTTCAAAGCCGTTTTCAACAACTCGTAAGATTCCGTACCCTGTGATGTTAAGGCCCGGGTCAACACCGAGAATCAGCTGTTCGTGTTCACTTCGAGTGTCGGACATGAACTACTCGATCCTCCATCCTGTGCCGTCTTTGCGATCTTCGATCGTAATGCCAAGGTCGCGCAGACCGTCGCGAATGCGGTCGGACGTGGCAAAATCCTTCTTCGCACGGGCCTCGGCTCGCAGTTCAATCATCAGGTTCATCAGTTTGTCGACCAGGGAATCGTCACCGCCCGCCCTGGCGGGGGCCTGTTGGAAAAGACCCAGCAACGACGAGAGCTCACGCAGCGTTTGCACGCCGCGGTGCAGTGATTCGCAGGCCGCTGAGTCTTGGTCTGAGGTCTCATCCAATTTTTCGTTGTTGATAAACCTGTTTAGCAACCGCACCAACTCGAATAGCTCGCTGACGGCCGCGCCGCTATTGAAGTCGTCGTCCATCTTGGCCAGGAAGCTGGCGCGGTGGGCCTGGACGTCGGCAAGTAGCGTATCATCTTGAGGGTCGAATTCTCCTGCGGCGCGAGAGCTGATTGGCGTGATTCCATAGAAATCTCTGCCCGTCAAACGGGCGTAGTGCTCGAAGAAGCGATGAAATGTATTCAGGCCCGTACCGGCCTCTTCGATGCCTTCGTCGTTGAACACAATCGTGCTGCGATAGTGTGTCCGCAAGAGGAAGAACCGAATCCGCTCGCCGCCGTGTCGCGCGATCAATTCAGCCAGCCCGCCAGCCCCTTTGGATCGGCTGATTTTTGTTTCCGTTGTCGCGGCATCGGTCTCCGCCTGTGCGTTGTCGGTTGGTGCCTTACGTTCGGTTCGGCCGCCGACTTTGCCAGCCGACGCGGCCCGCATTAAGCCGTTGTGCATCCAGTACTTGACCATCGGTTTTCCGTGGCAACATTCACTTTGGGCAACTTCGTTTTCATGGTGTGGAAAGACCAGATCGAGTCCGCCGCCGTGGATATCAAACGTCTCGCCCAAAATCTTGTGGCTCATCGCGGAACACTCGATGTGCCAGCCTGGCCGGCCTTTTCCCCAGGGGCTGCCCCACGAAGGTTCGTTGGGCTTGGCCGATTTCCAAAGTGCGAAGTCGCTGGCAGAACGTTT
>JASLRF010000647.1 GCA_030744095.1 Pirellulaceae bacterium
CGGCAGATCTCCAAGTTTAGTCCCCGTGACGCCGAACAGTATCCGCGTTATCAGGCGCTGCTTGAACGCGTGGCCAATGCGCTCGAACCGGTTCTTGCCAAGGCTGCGCCCGATCCGATGCCGTTACCCAAAGAGCAGCGAAAGATCGGTGTTGGGAAGCGTCTTCGAGACACAGGGAAAGTATGGGAGCTCTACCAGGCGATTGCGGGCTTGGGTGCCGATTTACCGGAGGCAGTCGAATTGGTAACCGGCGCTGCGCGACCGATTCTGCAACGGTGGTTCGAGGCCGAAGTGCTGCGTGCGACGTTGGCCACCGACGCGATCATCGGTGCTTTTGCTCCGCCATCGGCACCCGGTACGGCTTACGTCTTGCTGCACCATGTGATGGGCGAAGCAGGCGGAGCGCGGGGTGTCTGGGGCTACGTTCAGGGTGGCATGGGCGGGCTCGCTGCAGCGCTCGAAAAAGTTTGCAAGGAGCTGCGTGTCGATATCCGGCGTGAAGCCGATGTCCGTCATATTGTAACAGAAAACGGAGAAGTCTCGGCGGTCTTGTTGGCCGACAATACCGTGTTGGAAGCGCCTGTGGTAGCCTCCAGCGTCGACGCGCATTTGACTTTTGAAACGCTTTTGGATCCGAGTGTGCTACCGGACGAATTTCGCGCCGCTGTCAGCAGGATCGATTACGCATCGGCATCGGCGAAAATCAATCTGGCACTCTCCGAACCGCCACGATTTACCTCGGCCATGTGCAACGGCGTCGGGCCGCATCACCACGGTACGATGCACATCGGCGAAACGCTTGATACGATCGAACGGGCGTACGACGAGGCAAAGTACGGTCGGCCCAGCGCCGAACCGATCTTGGAAATCACAATGCCCACGTCGGTCGACGATACGATCGCGCCGCCCGGAAAACACATCCTGTCGATGTTCGTGCAATACGCGCCGTACCAACTGGCAGACGGTTTGCATTGGGACGACATCAAAGAGGATTTTGCAGACCGCTGTGTTACGTCGCTCGGGCGCTACGCGCCGAATGTGCCCAATGCCGTCGAACATCGTCACGTACTGAGCCCGTTGGATCTGGAACGCACCTTCGGGCTGACCGGCGGGAATATCATGCAAGGCGCAATGAATGCGAATCAGCTCTACAGTTTCCGACCAGTCGCGGGTTGGGCGGACCATCGTTCGCCGATCAAAGGCCTGTACCTGTGCGGTGCGGCGAGCCATCCGGGTGGCGGCGTGATGGGTGCCTGCGGCAAGAACGCCGCGATGGAAATCTTGCGAGACGCCTGACTCGGCAGTGACCTGGATTCAGACCTCCAGGCGCTGAATTATCCCGTCGCTGGCGACGACAACCCGAGCGCTGCGCGAAAACAGTGGTCGAACAGCAATTTCCATTCGGCCAGCGCAATCGCGCGGCAGAGCGACGAATTGGTCCAACGGCCGCGAGTGACTGTCTCACAGACGTCGACGAAAGCGGCTGCATTCCATCGATCTTGGTCAGCCAGGAACGAGCCTGCGGGGTCCCCAGGTTGAGCGGCGGCGAGGCGGCGCGCCGCCTCGTACAGACATTCAAAAAGGGGGTGTTCGCCGACCTTTCGAAACCAGTATTTGGCATTGGAAAAATCAGGCTCTCGGCGATGCATGATGCCATGCCAGTAGCTGCCAGTAGCTGTGTGAATCCCCTGGCTGATCCGATGCGACTCGTCCAGGTAGTTGTGCAACAACCACAGACCAGATTCGCAGCAGGTGGCCATGTCGCGATCCACGATCGACTGGCCGGAAAAGACGGTGGCAGAATTGAGTTTCCCAAGTTGATCGCGGCAGTCGTCGTTTGGCATTCCAGGCCCCAGATCCGCGGTCTCCGCGGCGGTCAGTAAGGCCTCACAAATAGGGCCATATTGTCCGATTTCAAAATCGACCACGATCGAACTCCCAGGGTGAATGTCGGCTGAAGTTCTTGAGACTTCAATCTACGCCATCCCGACACTCTGTCCAAGTCGAGTCCTCCGTACCCCGATCGCCACCCGGTTTGGTTCGGCAACGTCATATGCGACATTTGCCACAATTGACCGAGCCGTGTTTTATGAGGAATCACTGTTCATGGGGAATCCCCGCTGGTACACTCTACTCAGGGTAAAGTCCCCTGATTTCTTGCGTCAATGTAAGCCTCGGACTGTAGTTGGAAGCGATTTTCTATGGCTAGTGATTCCTCGACGGCGCCATCGGACCAAACACCTGGCGAGTCTCCCGAAACCAAGGCAGACGCCGCGCCTTCAACCCAGGAGGTGCGCAACACCGAGCCGGTTGAGGCAGCTGCCCCAGATTCGCCCACCACGGAGGTCGACGGGCCGGTGGTAGATCCTGCGGAATCGGCGGCAGAAACCGCAACGGCCAAATCCTCTCCCCCCTTGCCGGCAGCAGCGGAAACTGGGGCCGCAGATACAGGGACGACGGAAGCAGCAACGGATACAGCAGCAACGGATACAGCAGCAGCGGATACAGCAGCAGCGGATACAGGGGCAGCGGAAGAAGGCGAAAGGAAATTCAAGATCCAGGTTGGTTCGCGGCGGCAAGACCGTTCCGGTGACCGGCCGATCTCCAGTCGGTCGGCGACGGCGGCCCCTCTGGACGTTCCACAAGAGCTGGTCGACGCCGTAAGTCCTGACGCGGCAGCATCGACGCCAATTGACTCGGCACCAATCCCGATGCCAACGTCGGAACCGGTTCCGGTCCCGTCGATTCGCGGACCTGTCAGTGCGGAAATGCAATCTGAAATCGATGCGGCGATGGGCAACGTCGAGCTTGACGAATTGATGACGGTCCCTCAGGACACCGGCGCCGTCGACGAAATTGAAGAGGACCAGCGGCGGAAGGCGACTGTGATTCGTATCGAAGGCGAAAGCGTATTTTTTGATTTGGGCGGTCGAGTCGAAGGGCTCGTTCCGATTCGCCAATTCAAGACACCGCCATCGGTAGGCGACGGGATGGAAGTCGTTGTGCGATCGCTCAACGCTGACGACGGTTTTTATGAACTCAGCGTGCCCGGTCAATCGATCGATGTCGCCGAATGGTCCGACCTGACCGAAGGTGCGATTGTCGATGCCCGCATCACTGGTGCCAACACTGGCGGCTTGGAGTGCATGGTTGGCGCCATTCGCGGCTTCATTCCGGCCAGTCAAGTTGCCATGTTTCGCGTGGAGGAGTTCGCCGAATATATCGGGCTGAAACTGCCTTGCGTGTGTACGGAAGTCAACGCAAAACGTAAGAACTTGGTGGTCAGTCACCGCGCGGTGCTCGAACGCGAGCGCGAAGAGGCGCGCAAGAAGCTGCTAGAGGAATTGAAGCCGGGCCAAGAATGCGAAGGGATTGTGCGCAACTTGCGAGACTTTGGTGCGTTTGTCGACTTGGGTGGCGTCGACGGCATGATTCACATCAGCCAATTGAGCTGGGAACGTGTCAAGCATCCCAGTGACGTGCTGACCGAAGGCCAGAAAATCAAGGTGAAGATTGAAAAGATCAACACAGAGACCGGCAAGATCGGGCTCAGCTTTCGCGACCTGACGGAACATCCGTGGAACGACATCGAAACGAAATGTGTTGTCGGCAGCACGATGACCGGCAGCGTCACTCGGACCGCCAAATTCGGCGCCTTCGTGCGGTTGTTTCCCGGAGTCGAAGGCCTGATCCATATTTCCGAATTGTCTCATCAACACGTGCGCAACGTCGACGATATCCTCAAGGAAGGGCAGGAGATCGAAGTCAAGATCATGTCCGTCGATCGTGAATCGCAGCGAATCGGGCTTTCCTTGAAAGCGACGTTGCCTGAACCTGAACCGGATGAACCCACTGCCGAAGTCGCATCGGAACAACCCGCTCGCCCGAAACGCACCAAGCCACTGAAAGGCGGCGTAGGACGCGGGTCGGGTGGCGAGAGTGTAGGGCTCAACTGGTAGACAAACTTGTGGTCAATTTCGCTACCGCGCTGGATTGTGCCCGCAGGACGCTCAGAAGAAACCGCCAATGAACGCTGATACGCGAGAATATCTGGTTGCAGCACGGACAGATGTCCATTCGCAACGCGCCATAACCACTCCCCGATGAAAAGATGACTATTGCGGTCAACTGGCTGCGATATTTGCGTTCATTAGCGGTTCCTTTTTGACTAGTGCCTTGTCCATTTTTGATTTTAGGGTTGAAGAAGAATGGTCGCTTGGCGAGATAGTCGTTGATCGCTCCGCGATCAATGCGTTTGGTTCGCGGAGCGAACCACGACAATCAGGCTCGACAACCCTAATTCTTCGTCTTGACAGAGCACCAGGTCAGAATCGCCCGAATTCTCACAAAATGGGTATCCACTTCCCTCAAGTGACCCCAACATGTAGTGTTGAGGCATGGAAGACTATCCTAAAACGCTGATGGAATTTGAATCGCGGTTTTCGACGGAGGCGGCTTGCGTGGATTATCTGGTCCAGATGCGGTGGCC
>JASLRF010000648.1 GCA_030744095.1 Pirellulaceae bacterium
CTTCCGAGGTCGTATTCTGGCCTCCGGATCGCTTGAAGAAATCCGCACGATGCTGGACGACCATCCTTCTAAGATACGCATCACAACCCCTCGCACGCGACAACTTGCCACGCGTCTGCTCGCGCTCGATATGGTGCAAGCTGTCGAATTGAGCGGCTCCGCCGAATTGCTGTTGGAAGTGCATCGTGCAAAGCAGTTTTTTGCTGCGTTGGCCGACCTGGTCACACAGGAAGATTTCGATATCGAGCGACTGCAAGTCAGCGATGCGTCGACAGAAGCCGTATTCGACTATCTGATGGAATCAGCAAATCATCCGCGATGAACAATCGCAAGTACGCCACATATGAACACACGAGCTGAATTAGGTTTCATGGGCCAGTTGTCGGCCTGCCTTCATCTGTTTGGTCTCTCATTGCGTCGTCTGTTTCGTTCTCGCCAGACGATGGTCTGCATCTTGCTGCTGAGTTTTGCGGCAATCGCTGTTGTGGCATGGTCAATGCGCCGCGAGCGGTCTTCGGAGCAATTCATCGAGGAGATTTTTCTGGCAGTCTACGTATCGTTCCTGCTTCCGATTTTCTGCCTGTCGTACGGAACCGCCGGTATCGCTTCGGATCGTGAAGAGCAGACCCTTGTCTATCTGCTAGTTACGCCGTTGCCGCGTCCGTTGATTTTCCTGGCAAAGAGCAGCGCGTCAATCCTGCTGGCATTGGCTTGGACGATAGGTGGGATGTCGGTGGTGTGCTGGCTTGCCGGCCAGTCGGGTAGGGAAACATGGCAAGTGCTCTTGCCTGGTATCTTTTGGTCGACAGTGGCGTACGTCGCGCTGTTTTTGTTATTCAGCGTGATGTTTCGGCGCGCGACGACGATCGCCTTGACCTATGCGCTATTCATCGAGACGTTAGTCGGCAACATGCCGGGCATCGCCAAGCGTCTGGCGGTCTCGTTCTACACCCGCTGTCTGATCTTCGACGCCGGCTCCGTGTTCGGGGTCAGTCCGTCTGGGCCCGGCAGTTCTGAGCTCTTCGTTCCCATTCCTGGTCCGACGGCCCAAACGATCTTATACGTACTCGGCGGTGGGCTGTTGTTGACGGGAATGCTGGTCTTTTCCCTGCGTGAATACTCGCGTTAGGAACGTTCGAGGAATTACTGCCCGATAGTCGCCTTTCGCTCCGCGAAAGGAACGTGCTTTCGCGGAGCGAAAGACGACAATAAAAGATCGAACACTGCTTAGTGTCTAGATTTGGGACATGAGCGCTCGGTGCGCGCATGTTTCGCGCGCGACGGGCACCGACCGCAGGTTGGTCGGGAAGCGTACCAAATTCGGGCACGTTCCCTCAACGTGACGTATTAGTTTGGCGGTACTTTCTCGCCGACCTGTGGATCGCTCGCACGACATGCCGTCGGTAGGTAGGATGTCGAAGTCTAAAGTTGTCTGTATCTGAATCACGATCCCATCTCGAGATAGGCGAGGTTTGATTACCATGTTGCGATTACAACCATTCTTCCTGAGTAGCCTCCTTGTCATTTGCATTCTGAATTCCGCGATGGCCCAAAGACCTCGTTCGTCAATCATCATCGGCGAGTCGCTTGCAGACACCAAGAACCCGAAACCTGGCAAGCTCGATTCACCCTTTGGTGTTGATTTTGATGCAGCAGGCAACATGTATATCGTTGAATTGTCGGGTGGCCGAATTCACAAGCTGGATACAACGGGGAAATTCACAACGATTGCCGGTGACGGCAGTAAGGCGTACTCAGGAGACGAGGGTCCGGCACGCAAGGCGACATTCAATGGGATGCACAACGTGGCAGTAACTCCGACTGGCGATGTCTATATTTCCGACAGCTGGAACCACTGCATTCGCAAGATCGATGGTAAGACTGGAATCATCACGACGGTTGCCGGTACAGGGCAGGCAGGATTCAGCGGTGACGATGGCCAGGCTTCCAAAGCGACCTTCAATTTTCTGATGTGTATTTCGCTTAATTCGACCCATAACAAGATCTACGTGGCCGATTTGAAGAACCTGCGCGTCCGCGTCGTCGATCTCAAAACCGGGATCATCAATACCGTGGCCGGCAATGGCGAGAAGGGAATTCCGCGCGATGGCGACCTTGCGACCAAGAGTCCGCTAGTCGATCCTCGGGCTGTTGCCGTTGATTCGCGCGGCAACGTCTACATACTCGAACGGAGCGGCCATGCCCTCCGGATCGTGACACCCGACGGAAGGATCCGGACCGTTGCAGGAACCGGAAAACCAGGTGGATCAGAAGGACCGGCACTCGAGGCTGAATTGAATTCGCCGAAACACATCGCCATCGATCTTGCGGACAACGTTATCATTGCCGACGACCAAAACAAACGCATTTGCAAATACGACCCGCGTCAGGGGACGTTGACCAGTATTCTGGGCAAAGGTGTTGAGGTGCCAAGACGCGGACTGCTTCGACCACACGGAGTCTGCGTTCATGAAGACGGATCGATCTACGTCGTCGACACTGGGCACCACCGCATCATTCGATTGCAGTTACCATAAAAGGAGAATGGGACCGGCCAATGTTAGCTCGTCCTACGCCTTTTTGGATTGATTCGATGGAACATATCGTGACAAGAGTACAACAGAACAGCCAAGACGACTTCACTCGGCGGATCGCTCGTCGACTGACACAAAACTTGACACACCAGTAACAGACGCATCCGGCAGATTGCAATAACGACGGTGGGCCGATAAGATCAACGCGTCTAGAGAAGCGAACTGGAGTCGCCGAGAACGAACACCGTGTCATGACTGTTCTGCCACAACAAGACCACCGGCTTCGTTTTGATCAGATTTACAGTTTACTGTCGCTGCACCGGGCAGTATTGCAGGTCTACACCAAACCTCTGTTTGTGTGGCGTAAGGCGTTAAGTCGTTCGCACGACGCGAGGACCCTCTATGACTTCGCGCGGCAATCGGGTCGGAACATCGAGCGACTTCATAAGGCTCTCTCCCGTGAACAGTTCCACTTTTGCCCCGCAGTCCCGCTGCCTTACAACGCCAACGGCAAGAGGCGAGTTGTTTATGTTTTCCCTTGGGAAGAGCGGATCGTCGATCGACTGCTCTACAACCAACTGAATTGGCGTTGCAACCATCTGTTCTCAGGAAACAGCTACGCGTATCGACAGCGAGGTCCCGGTCTGGACTCAGCGCAGCGCCGCATCGCCCAACTGACCCAACAGGAAGACAAACTGTACATTGTCAAACGCGATATCCGTGACTACTTTCCATCGATTAATCACACGTTACTTCTCCAGATGTTGGAATGTTGGGTCGAACCCAATGACTATCTATTCGATCTGCTTCGCCAACGGATTGAATTCCAGATCCGCGAGAGATCGGAGACGACGGTTGCGAATGCTGGCATTCCGTTTGGTAGTGCCATTGCCTGCTTTCTTGCGAACGTCTACCTGACACAATTAGATCGTGTGATCGACGGTATAAACGAGATCACTTACGTGCGTTATGCGGACGACATATTGCTGGCCAGTCGCTCGCGCAGCGCGGCGTTGGAAGCGAGTCGGGCAGTGGACGCTGCAATTGGTGACTTAAAACTCGAAAGTAAGCCAAGTCATCACCTCAATCTTGTGTTCCACAGCGATCCTGATGCGGCATTCCAGAGCGCATCACACTTTCGACATCTTGGTCTTGAGTTTTGTGCGAACGGACACGTCCGTCTTTCACGTGACAAGGCGAGAAAGATACGCAATCTGTTTCGCTTCGCCTTTCGCAAGGCGAAACGCAGGTTTCGACGCTGCCGTTCCCCGGAAGCGCGTGCGGCTCTAGCGATCACAATCGCCCGCGAAGTAACGGAAGATGGATTCCGTCCGATCGCAATCATCAACTACTATTTGAAACATGTGGACGACGACAGACAGCTTCGTCTGCTGGATCGATGGCTTGCTGAAGAAGTGCTTTCCCTGGCCTATCAAAATGGTCATCGCAAGGGGAATTTTCGGCACTTGCCTTTTTCTGAATTGCGAACCATGGGGCTGCCTTCCCTTCGCCATCGTCAGCAATTGTTGCGTCACGGCCATTTGCAATCATCCTTTTTTCAACTTCGAACTGAACGGATTGTCGAGCGGGAGAGGAGACGTCTGCCAGGCCGCAAGGCCTTTTCTCCAAATCTAGAAGCAGCGGCCAAGAAAAGCTCGTGAGAAAGAGCGCCGCCTGTAGATAGAATTCATTGAAGATTTCCGCCGAAGACTGCGGAAAGTCGTTTTCCTA